>CAKRLN010000021.1 GCA_934359535.1 uncultured Lachnospiraceae bacterium | reverse complement strand
CCCGTGCAGTATAGGATGACTCTTTCCGGATACGGTAACCGTGGTCTTCTAATCTCTCTACGGTAACACCAAACTGCTCCATCATAAAAATCGTCATATCAACATATGCCATCCCATGCGTCCCTTTCACATGGATCGTAAAATCATGATCGAGAAAAACGGCTGCAATTAAAAGCGCACTCAAAAACTGGCTGCTTTTATCGACATCAATTACAGTCTCTTCCTTCCTACATCCGCCTGACTGAATATGAAATGGAAAATGAGTTTCTTCTTCTTCAAAGGTAAAATGAGCTCCAAGTGACTCTAACGATTCCACCAGCTCCTGCATAGGCCTCTTTTTCATCTGTTCCGAAGAATCCAGATAAAAGGTCCCTTCGGAGAGTCCGAAAAATGCGGTAAGAAACCGTGCAGCAGTTCCTGCACTTCCTACATAGACCGGAAGTTCTTTTCCCGGATGATTTTTAAGATACGGAATTTTTCCACCATATCCGGTAATCGTAACCTGGCATTTTTCTTCATCAACCGTGACCGGAAATTCCATATCAATCAGTGCCTTTATAAAATACCTGGAATCATCACTGAATAATACCCCTTTTAACACCGATGTTCCTTCTGCCATTGCAGCAATTAAGAGTGCACGGTTGGTAATACTTTTTGACCCAGGCACCTCTGTTATGATCTGGTGTGGCTTTTTCACCCGTTTTACCAGATATTCCTCCTGCATTTTCATATTTTCAAAGCCCCTTTACAGTTCATTAAAAATTTCATAAATATCGATCTTTAAGGCATCCCGCTCAGCCATTCCGATAAATGTAGCACCATAATGGTAAAGTCCATTCTCCTCTTCTCTGCGGACAATCTGAAGGACTGCATCAATGACCTCTTTTGTCCAGATCTGGATCTTGGTATCATAATACGTCCCGAGCTCCAGTTTATGTGTAGATGTAAAACCAATTCCGCTTTTTGAAATATTATTTACATCAATATTCATATATTTTACAGTTGTAACCCCTTCCTGATTCAATCGCTCAAGCTGAACGGATACAGAAAGATCAAGCCGCTTACTTTTTCTTTTTTCTTCCATCGTTTTCTTTTCCTCCATTCATGAAATATCCCTTATTTCCCCATAGCGGCTTTCCTTACCGGTGCTTTGACATGTCCGTGATAAACATCGCATCCCCAAAGGAGAAGAAACGGTATTTTTCTTTTACTGCTTCCTCATAAGCGTGTAATACATGCTCCCTTCCGGCAAGTGCAGACACCAGCATCACAAGTGTGGATTCCGGAAGATGGAAATTGGTAATAAGGCCATCGATCACTTTAAACTGATATCCCGGATAGATAAAAATCTCGGTCCAGCCGCTTGTTTCTTTCAAATGCCCCTGTTCATCCGCAGCTGCTTCCATTGTTCTTGTACTCGTTGTACCAACCGCAATCACGCGGTGTCCGCTTTCTTTTGCATGGTTAATTTTCTCTGCTGCCTCTTTCGAAATCATATAATATTCCGAATGCATATGATGCTCTAACACATTTTCCTCTTTTACCGGGCGGAAAGTTCCAAGTCCGACATGAAGTGTTACCTCGGCAATCTCCACGCCCATATCCTTTACCTTCTGTAAAAGCTCCGGTGTAAAATGCAGTCCCGCTGTTGGAGCAGCAGCCGATCCATCGTATTTGGCATATACCGTCTGATAACGGTTTTTATCCTTTAACTGATGCGTAATATAAGGCGGAAGCGGCATCTGACCAAGCTGATCTAAGATTTCCTCAAAAATTCCATCATAGTGAAACTGGATCAGGCGGTTTCCTTCCTCCACAATATCGATTACCTCTCCAATTAAAAGCCCTTCCCCGAAAATGATCTTCGTTCCCGGCTTTGCTTTCTTCCCGGGCTTAACCAATGTCTCCCAGATATCATTTTCCCTGCGCTTTAAGAGAAGAATCTCAATTTTTGCTTCCGTTCCTTCCCTGACACCGTATAGTCTTGCCGGAATCACCTTGGTATTATTGACAACAAGGCAGTCTCCCGGCATCAGATAATCCGTTATATCTTTAAAAACTTTATGTTCAAATTCACCGGTGGTCTTATCTAAAACCATCAGACGCGAACTGGAACGGTCTTCCAAAGGATCCTGTGCGATCAGCTCCTTTGGAAGCTCATAATCGTAATCTTTTACGCTCATTCCATTCATCATTGTTAAACCTCGATTATGCACGAAGCTCAATTCCAAGTGCAGACAGACCTTTTATGATCTTATCCATAGCACCTGTAATATCGGCTTCTTCTAAATTCTTTTCTTTTCCGCGGAATTTCAAGGAATATGCAACCGATTTAAACCCTTTTTTGATCTGTGCACCTTCATACACATCAAATAATTCATATCCCTCTAAATATTTTCCACCGTTCTCATCAAACACACGTTCGATATCGCCGACAAGGAGCTCTTTTGGAACAACCATAGATAAATCCCTAGAAGATACCGGGAAGTTCGTAATCCCTTCATATTTGAAATCAAATGACGCATTTTTAATGATTTCCGGCATATCGATCACTGCAATATAGACACGGTCCTTGATCGCATAATTGGCTGCCACAACCGGATGGACTTCTCCAAGGAAGCCAATGACCTCGCCGTGATAACGAACCTCGGCTTTTCTTCCCGGATGGAAAAAGGAAAGCTCGGCATGTGGATCATATTCCGGCTTGTCACGCATTCCAACTTTATAGAGGAATTCCTCTACAACACCCTTCATGGTAAAGAAATCACCTTCTCCATACATTCCAAGTGTAAACTGCATTCTTTCCTCTGGAAGCTCCGTTACCGGAAGCTGTTTCGGAAGGTAGATATTTCCAAGCTCATAGAGACGGACATCTTTATTTCTTCGTCCAAAGTTGGTGGAAAGGGAGCTTAGCATTCCATTTAAGGACAGTGTTCTCATAATGGAATAATCCTCTCCAAGTGGATTTGCGATCGGAACAGCCTGACGAATCCTGGAATCTGCAGGAATTAATAACTTATCGTAAACCTTCGGACTTTCAAAGGAATACGTCATTGCCTGTGAAAATCCGCAGAATTCTGCACATTCCCTTGCAAGCTCTTCCATATAAAGCTTGTGGGAAATCTTACCCTGCGTGGATTCCCCATCCGGAAGTGTTACCGGGATATTGGCATATCCATAAAATCTTGCAACCTCTTCTGCCATATCCGCATCGCACAACAGATCCTGTCTCCAGGATGGCACGAAAATCTCGTTTTTCTCCTTATCGTAACCAAGCTCGATCCGTGCAAAATATTCTAACATCTGTTCCGGCTTAATGTCAGTTCCAAGCAGATTGTTGTATTTATCCGGCTCAAACGGAATTCTTACGCCTTCTTTCTTTACTGGATAATAATCAACTGCACCACCAACGATTTCACCAGCTCCAAGCTCTTCAACTAACTGGCAGGCACGATCCATTGCTTCCATTGCAAGGTTTGGATCCAGTCCTTTTTCAAATTTGGCAGATGCATCGGTGCGCAGTCCGACCTTTTTGCTGGAAAGACGGATATTGGTTCCATCAAAGCATGCTGCTTCAAATAACATGGTATGCACATTCTCTGTGATCATGGAATTCTCGCCACCCATAATTCCTGCCATTCCGACTGCTTTCTCACCATCGCAAATCATAAGAACAGAGTCATCCATCGTTCTTTCCTGTCCATCCAGTGTCACAAATTTCTCATCTTTTTCGGCACGCCTTACAACAATCTCTTTTCCAGCAATCGCGTCAAGATCGTATGCATGCATCGGCTGTCCATATTCTTCCATGACATAGTTTGTAATATCAACAAGGTTGTTGATCGGACGGATTCCCTGCGCACGCAGTCTCTTCTGCATCCATTCCGGGGATGGCGCAAATTTTACATTTTTTACAACTCTTGCTGTATAGCGTTTGCAAAGCTCTGGAGCTTTTACAGATACTTTAATGTAATCATTCACATCTTCGGAATTTCCAGTTTTTGTAACAACCGGTGGAACAAATTCCTTCTCAAAGGTTGCCGCTGCCTCTCTTGCAATACCAAGCATGGAGAAGCAGTCCACACGGTTTGAGGTTACCTCATACTCAACGATTGTATCCGCCAGACCAAGATAGGTAACTGCATCAGCTCCGACTGGCGCATCCTCCTTCAAAATGTAAAGTCCGTTCTCCGGTGCATCCGGGAACATTTCCCGGTTTGATCCAAGCTCCTCGATCGAGCACATCATACCGTAGGATTCCACTCCACGGAGTTTTCCTTTTTTTATCTTGATTCCGCCCGGTGTACGGGAACCATCATGCCCGCCTGCGACTCTTCCGCCATCTAAAACAACCGGAACCTTTGCCCCCTCAAATACATTTGGAGCTCCGGTTACGATCTGAAGAAGCTCAGCTCCCCCGATGTCTACCTGACAGATCACAAGCTTATCCGCGTCCGGATGTCTTTCGATTTTTTTCACCTGTCCGATTACAATCTTTTCCAGATCCGCATCAAGTCTTTCATAGCTTTCTACCTTTGTTCCGGAAAGTGTCATTGCATCAATATATTCCTGATCTGTGCAGGAAAGTCCCGGCACTAAATCTTTAATCCAGTTTAATGAAGTATTCATTCTGTTTTGATTCCTTTCTGAATGGTTCTTAGATTTCCTTTGCTTTGATTAGAACTGCTTTAAGAAGCGATCGTCATTCTCATAGAGAAGTCTCATATCATCAATCTCATATTTTAATAAGGTAATACGCTCTAATCCGATACCGAATGCAAATCCGGAATATTCTTCTGGATCAATTCCACTCATACGCAGTACTTTCGGATGAACCATACCACAGCCTAAAATCTCGATCCAGCCTTCTCCTTTACAGAAACGGCAGCCCTTACCTCCACATTTAAAGCAGCTGACATCCACCTCAGCAGATGGCTCTGTAAATGGGAAATGATGTGGTCTGAATTTTACTTTTGTATTCTCTCCAAATAGTTCCTTTGCGAATGCAGCAAGCGTTCCCTTTAAATCTGCAAAGGTAATTCCCTTGTCAATTACCATTCCCTCGATCTGATGGAAGGATGGGGAATGTGTTGCATCTACTTCATCTGCACGGAATACTCTTCCCGGTGCAATCATGCGGATCGGCGGTTTCTGGGATTCCATGACACGGACCTGAACCGGTGAAGTCTGCGTACGCAACACAATCTTATCATTAATATAGAATGTATCCTGCTCATCCTTTGCCGGATGATTTGCCGGAATATTTAATGCTTCAAAGTTATAGTAATCGTATTCGACCTCCGGACCTTCCACGACTTCATAGCCCATTCCGGTAAAGAAACGTTTTACCTGGTCTAATACAGCGGCATTCGGATGGCTGTGTCCGATTTTGTTTCTCTTTGCTGGAAGCGTAACATCAATTACTTCACTTTTCAGTTTTGCTTCAAGTGCTTCCTCCTCAAGCTTTTTCTTTGTCTCCTCCAATTTCTGCTCAATCGCAGCTCTTGTCTCATTAACCCACTGTCCAACCTTCGGTCTGTCTTCCGGGGCAACATCCTTCATTCCTTTTAAAACGGCTGTTAACTCGCCCTTTTTTCCTAAGATTGCGACACGGACATCATTCAATCTGGAAAGATCACCCGATTCCTGAATCTCGCGCATTGCATGCTCTTTGATCTGCTGCAGTTTGTCTCTCATATTCAATCTCCTTTTACTCATTTATTCCAGCTGCATCCTTTGCTTCTATAACAATAAAAAAGCTCCATCCCTGCATAGGGACGAAGCTGCTCCGCGATACCACCCTGATTCCTGTATTTCTACAGACTCTCATTTATGCGTAACGTGCATCCTGCGTCACAGACTACTCTTTCTTTCATCTGTGCGGCTCCTGTGGGAAATTCAGATAAAACCATCTCTTAAGAAAGCTCTCAGCCTCTGGCTTTCTCTCTCTGGAAGCAGTTCTTCTATCCTACTGACACAATCTTTGCCTTTTTCATACCGGCTCATTGTACCACAGGCAAAAAAAACTTTCAACCCTTACTTAAAAAAGCATTAAGTTCTGCTCCAAGTAACATGATATAAACGCAAAAATATACCCACAGCATTAAAAGCGTCAGTGTCATAAGGCTTCCATACATGGAAAATCCGTGAAAATCATTGACATAAATGGAAAGTCCAAAAGAAAAAACCGTCCATCCACCCGCTGTAAAGCAGGCACCCGGAAACTGATTTTTCATTTTAAGCTGTTTGTTTGGAAGTGCTGTGTATACAACCCAAAAAAAGACGATTAAAACTGCAATTCCAAAAAGCCATTTCACCCCCGAACCAAGAAATGATAAAAGGGTAGAATAAGCAAATTTTTTTAAGAGGATATTTTTTACAGTCTGTCCAAATACCATAAAGCCAAGCAGAAATAAAAGGGCGAATGCAAAGATCAGGGTATAAAGGATCGCCCAGAACCGGAGTACAAACCAGTTGCGGTTCTCATCCACTTCATAGACAGCATTTAACCCTTTTACAATATACTGAAATCCTTTTGCGGCTGACCAGATTGCTGCAACCGCTGTGATTGACAGGATTCCCGCCGAATGATCATACATTTCGTCTACAATTGTAAGCAAGAACGGAAAAACATAGCTTGGGCAGAATGATTGTAAAAGCTGTAAAAAATCAGCCTTTCCCATGAAAGTATATTTCAGAAGGGAAAACATTACCATAAGAAATGGAAGGGCAGATAAAATGATAAAAAATGCAGACTGCGCTGCATAGGCATCAACCCTGTCTTCTTTACATGCATCATAAAATTCAAATGCTTTTCGTATCATAACAATATCCCCTCTTCTGTCTTTCTTCTTGAAAAAAGCTAATAAGAAAGCCCGCTGCTGTCAATCACTCCTGCTCCCTCGTAATAAAAGTCAAGAATCTGTTCAAAATCCTTTCCGCTTTCCGCCATATTCTGTGCGCCATACTGGCTCATTCCAATACCATGGCCAAAACCGCCGCCTTTTATTGTCACCCCCGTCCCATCTTCTGCTGCAAGATAAAAGCATGCGCTCGGTACAAGGGTAAGATCTGTTCGTATCGTTCCATTGGATAATACAACATTTTTTAATAGATGTCCAAGAAATTTCCGAATTTCATTCTCATGGTACAATATACGGCTTCCTTTTTCATAAGAAAGTTCAAGGCTTAATACATAACCGCTCCTGCTGCGCTCCTTGATCTGTATTCCCGTCAGCTTCCCATATTCTGAATCTGTTCCTCCACAATACAACAATTCTGCTGTCCACCGGTAAAACGGTGATATACTGTCATAGGATTCCGGTGCAGCATCAATAAAGCTTCGAAATTGTTCCTCTTTCGACAGATCACCCGGGTCATCCGCTGTCTCATAATGCTTTCCCAGATATGGGACCTGGAAATCGCCCGATTCCCGCTCTTCCTTTGTCTTCCATACCTCTAAATCCTCTGTCACTCCCGGATTCGTTGAACAGTAATAGCAGGAAACAGGTCTGTTTTCATAGGCTAATACCTTCCCTGCCGTATCCTTCACCGCTGCATCCGTGTATTCCGTTCCAGGAGCTGTATTATAAACCTGAAAGGCAGTGGTATCATCGACATTTGCGCCATATGCTGCATAAGTATCATTTTTTAATTCTGCATAGGCATAGGTTCTAGCACAGACTGCCTGCGCCTTTAAGGCTTCCATGGAAAAAGTCTTTGGCATTTCCGATGGCAATACCCGCTTTATGTATTCTTCCATGGAAACGTCGTTTACGATAACTGCCCCATCCGCTGTCCGGATGCAGTATAAGGTATCCGGATAGGCATTTCCTCTTCTCGTTCCATCCGCATCACACAGATAAAAACCGGCATGTTCTGATACAAGCCTTAATTTGCTAAGGCCCCTGTCATCCATAAACCGGATGCAGTCGATTACCGTTCCGGCATCCGCGACAAGGAGCTCATTTTCACCGGAAATCTGACAGGCTTCGTCTGAAATCAGATAAAGGGATGAATTGGTCTCACCCTCTTGGTTTTTTAACAGCACCCTGATATGATCTGCAATACTTTCACTATCAACAATTACTGCTTCGATCCGGTTATGTGCCAGCACATATTTTGCACTGCTGCTTCCAACAATCAGATCCTTTAAGCTTCCCTCTCTAAGAGAGCCATCTGTCATAAGATATACCGGAAGCACTGCTTCCCGTTCTAATGTTCCATAGTCCCGGATTTCCATCTGCCCATCTGTATAACTTTCTAAAATCCCCTGGATTGCATCTGGCTTAATGGATGCACGGATAAGCATACCTGCTTTCACCGTTACATCCGCAATTCCCTCATAGAAATCTCCAAGAGAACCAGATACGGTATACTCTGTTCCTTCAAACAGATAGGATGTCTGATTTTGATCTGACGCTGTAATATACACGTTACACAACGTCTGCTCCACCTGTTCTGTGGTTGTCCCATTCTCCTTCTGCATGGATGTTTTTTGGGGCATCAGACGCATCACAATAAAAAAAGTAATTGCTGTGCAAACACAGATGATAACCACAATAAGCAGCGCAATCACTCCTGGTTTTTTCCTGTTATTCATCTTTTCTCCTAATAAAGCTACAACAAAGAACAAAGAAAGGGAAGCTCCCCAAAACAGGCAGCTCCCCCTCGCTTTTGTATTTCCTATTCCATTTATCTTCTGTAAGCTCTTTGGTATTTCAAAAGTTCTCTTTCGTATCATACGCCAATATCAGCTCTTGCGTATTTCCATATTTTATCTTCTGTAGCTTAAACAATATAACCCAAAATGCCGGCTCCTGCAATTTAGACTCCTAGCACACATGCTAGGTGGGCGACCGCAGTTTACCTTCTGCCTTCCACTGATACGAGGCGGCCTGACATCCAGTAACTCATATAGGAATCCCGTTTAAAGTAAATGTAGGTTCTAAATAGCAAGAGTTATCGTACATCCCAGGCTATATTGTTTTCTGCTCTTATTATACTTTAAGTATCTTCAAAATTCAATCACAAATTCAAGTTACTTTTTGCCATAACAGAAAAAATATTCTTAACGCACACCCTTTTGCATTTCCTCTTTCGTAAATGCGCCTGGCAGCAGTTCAGAAAGCGTATGTTCTTTATAGGTTCCATCTGGTTTAACAAGCAGTATCCGGAATGTGTCCGGATCACAAAATTCTATCATAACCTGCCGGCATACCCCGCATGGATAAAGATACTCCTTCGCATCACCGCTTATCGCGATCGCCTGAAAGCTTTTTTTTCCATCCGATATTGCTTTAAAAAAAGCCGTCCGTTCTGCACAATTTGTCGGGGTAAATGCTGCATTTTCAATATTACAGCCCTGATAAACTGTTCCATCTGTGGTAAGAAGCGCTGCACCAACCCGAAATCTGGAATATGGCGAATAGGAAAATTTCTTTGCTTCTATCGCAAGGCTGCAAAGCTTTTGATCGGTCACTGTTTTCATAAAAACCACCTTCTCTTCCTCGTGCTATTACCTAATATATTACAGGAATTACCGCAAAAATTCCACGCTATTTGTCTGCATTTCATAAATTTTTCATAAAGAGGGAAAAATATCCCTTGTTTTAAGAAACAATATTTGATAGAATTTTTTTATAAATGCAAGGAGGTAAAACATGGGAACAAATCCATTTAGTGAAATAACACCACAAATCAATCATCTGGCCAGCTTATGTCAGAAAACAGCAACCATTAATCCGGCAGATTACACCACCTATGATGTAAAACGCGGACTCCGTGATCTGAATGGTAAAGGTGTTTTAGTCGGTCTTACTGAAATTTCCGACGTCTGTGCAATGAAGCTTGTCGATGGCAGACAGGTACCTGCAGACGGACAGCTTTATTATCGGGGATATAACGTCAAGGATCTGATCTTGGGAATGGGCGATCGCAATCATTTTGGATTTGAAGAATGCACCTATCTTCTGTTATTCGGGGAGCTTCCGACAAAAGAACAGCTAAGTGAATTTATCGGTCTGCTCAGCCATTACCGTACACTTCCAACAAGCTTTGTGCGCGACATCATCATGAAAGCGCCAAGCAACGATATGATGAATACGCTTGCCCGCAGTGTGCTTACGCTTTATTCCTACGATGACAGAGCCGATGACATCTCTCTTCCAAATGTACTCCGTCAATGCCTGCAGTTAATCAGCCTCTTCCCACAGCTTTCTGTTTATGGCTACCAGGCATACAATCATTACCATGAAGGACAGAGTCTTTTTATCCACAATCCGATCCCGGAATATTCCACTGCCGAAAATATTCTGCATCTGTTACGTCCGGATTCCAAATTTACACCACTAGAAGCAAAGCTTTTGGATACTGCGCTGATTCTTCATATGGAACACGGTGGAGGTAATAACTCTACCTTTACGACCCATCTGGTATCTTCTTCCGGAACTGATACATATTCTGCAATCGCAGCTGCAATCGGCTCTTTAAAGGGACCTCGTCACGGTGGTGCCAATATCAAGGTAATCAAAATGTTTGATGATCTGAAAGCACATGTACACGACTGGAACGATGATGAAGAAATCAGCCGTTACCTGACCGCGCTTCTACACAAAGAGGCATTCGATCATGCTGGACTGATCTACGGAATGGGACATGCAGTTTATTCTCTTTCAGATCCAAGAGCTGTGATCTTTAGAAGCTTCGTAGAACGGCTTTCTGCGGAAAAAGGACGCGAGGATGAATTTAAGCTTTATGCAAATGTTGAACGTCTTGCACCGCAGATTATCGCTGAGGAACGTAAAATCTATAAAGGTGTCAGTCCGAACGTCGATTTCTTTAGTGGATTTGCTTACAACATGTTAGATCTTCCGGTTGAGCTTTATACGCCGATCTTTGCAATTGCGCGTATTGCAGGCTGGAGCGCACACCGCATTGAGGAATTATCCTACAGCAATAAGATCATGCGTCCTGCTTACAAATATGTCGGACATCACCGCACCTATGTTGCACCGGATGACCGGAAATAAATTTTTCTATATGCAAAAAAGTCCTGTTCTTTACAGGACTTTTTTGCATGTTATATTTTTATAATACTGCTTCTTCTGTCTGCTCTTTTGACACCGGAAGCTCAAACCAGAACTTTGATCCGACCGATACAATGCTTTCCACGCCATACCTTGCATGATGCAGATCCAAAATATTTTTTACAATAGAAAGCCCAAGTCCGGTTCCCATAACTGCCCGTTTATGATTTTTGTCCACCTTATAATAACGGTCCCATACATAAGGAAGATGTTCTTCATCAATGCCCTCTCCGGAGTCGATCACTTCAATCCGGACGGTTTCCCCATCCTCCCTGATTAACTGGCGAACAAGCACTCGTTTGTCCTCTCCGGTATAATTGATCGCATTATTAACCAGGTTATAGATGACCTGAAAAATCTTAAATTCATCTGCACAGATAAAAACCTCCTCCTGATAATCGAAGTCGATCGTATAGCCATCCTGTTCTTTTAGCTTGTTATAACGCTCAAATACCTTCTTTATACTGTTGGTCAGATTAAACACCGAAGCATCCATCACAAGAGCTCCCGCCTGAAGCTTGGAAAGATCTAACATATCATTCACAAGATTCGTCAGACGCTTTGCCTCATCGATGACAACCTGAACGTTTTCCGGTGTATTTTCGCCAGGAAGATCACGCATAACCTCTGCATATGCAATAATCATTGTAAGCGGTGTCCTGAGATCATGCGAGACATTTGCAATCAGCTCCCGCTTTAGGGATTCATTTTTTCCAAGCTCTGCTGCGGTATAATTTAAAGTATCTGACAGCTCTGCAATTTCCCGGTAATCCTTTCCTTCAAATGTAACACCAAAGTTTCCCTTTGCAAGCTGCTTGGCAGATTCATTGACACGGATCATCGATTTGGAAATCTTTTTTGAAAGAATAAGCGCAATGACAAGAGACAATGCAATCATTACAAGTGTAATCCAGATCATCTGGATCCGGAGTGTATCTACGGTAGCACTGACCGGTGTCAATACGGTATTAACCATTAAAACACAGTCTGCCCCATCACTGGATGTCACATCAACATAAATAATACTTTCTGCCATCTCCTGTCCATGATTCTGGATAAAGCCGTCATCCTTCGGAGGCTCTGGCGGAGTTTTGCCCTCTGTTTTTGCTGCCGCTAAATCTGAAGCAGATTCTGTACTTTCCGTATCCAAGACATCCGGAGTTCTCTCTTCCTTTTCAAAGGTCTTGTTACGGCTTCCCTCAAATTCAATTATCGTGCTGCCACCATTTTGTACTGCCTCTTCATAATAACGCTTAAATTCCTCTTCCGGAAGTGTTGTCATTTTGGTTGTCGCAATGTATTCACAATTATAAATCGCATTTCCAGATGTATCCGTCACATAAATAGTCACATTATTTCTGGCGGCAAGCTCATCTAAGGCATCTTCCTTTCCCTCCGAATCCGAAGCTAAGATCGTTAATGCCTCCTGCTCAACAGACTTCGCCGTATTTTTTGTGATCAGCTTATAAAACTCGTCCAGATAGACGATTTGGAATAACCACAGAAGCAGCAGCAGGCATCCGGTAAATATGAAAAGATACAAAAAGATTTTCCATTTAATACTGATTTTTTCATGCCTCAAACCGATATCCAACTCCTCTCAGTGTAACCAGATATTTACGGTATTCTCCAAGACTGCCCCGAAGCAGCTTGATATGGGTATCGAGCGTCCGGTCATCCCCATAATAATCATACCCCCAGACTTCCGTAATAAGCCGTTCCCGCTCCAGTGCAATATTCCGGTTTTTTACAAGGTAAAATAAAAGCTCATATTCCTTTGGGGACATATTGACCCGCTCTCCATCGATGGAAACTGTACGTTCTGTAAAATCCACCTTCAGGCCTTCCCGTTCGAATACTTCATGTGCCTGTTCTTTCGTCTTAGCAGAATTTCTGCTTATCACAACCTTCACACGCATCATAAGCTCTTTCGGGGAAAATGGTTTGACAACATAATCGTCAATCCCGATCTCAAAACCATGGATGCGGTCATACTCCTCTCCTCTTGCAGACAGCATAATAACCGGAATGTCCTTTGTCTTTTTAATCTCCCGGCAGGCGGAAAATCCGTCAAGCTCCGGCATCATGACATCCATGATAATCACATCATAATCATGCTCCCGGCAGAGCATGACTGCCTCCATCCCATTCTGTGCCTCATAGATCTCATAGCCTTCAAATTCTCCGTATTTCCGGATGATCTGTCTGATCTTTTCCTCATCATCAACAACTAATATTTTTTCCATAGCATATTCTCCTGTAATCGTTTTTTCTCGATTGATCTGCTTTGCAATATTAACATACCGGCTTTCTGTGACAGGTATGTGAATATTCGCTGAAATCTGTCATTTGTTTTATGTTAAAGCTATGCAGCAGCAAAAAAGCACAGTACGTGCGTTTTGCGAATTGCGCGTGTAAAACGATAACAACATTATTATAAATCATGTCGTTTCCTGGATGCAAATGTTTTAAAGCATTGATAATTTTTGCTGAATAGTGTAATATATAATTATATTTATTGTACAACTTATACGAAGAGAGGTTTGTTATATGAGGATCGAAGATATCAGTGTTTTAATTTGTGATGATTCCATTTTAGCAAGAAAGCAGCTAAAGGACGTAATTTCGACATTGGGCACCCCCGTTTTCTACGAAGCTGCAGATGGAGTGGATGCTGCTTCAAAATATAAGGAGTTTAAGCCGGATATTGTATTTATGGATATTGTAATGCCAAAGCAGGACGGAATCGAAACCGTACGTGCCATCACTTCATTCGATCCAGGCGCTTTAATTATCATGGTTTCCTCGCTTGGCACAATGTCCCAGTTAAAAGCAGCAATCGAATTAGGGGCAAAGGATTTTGTCCAGAAACCATTCAATAAAGAACAGATCATTTCGATCGTAAATAAATATCTGGAAGGGAGATAATACATATGTATACACAGTTTTTCGGAAATTATCTGCTCTCCCATAACTATATTACAAAAGAGCAATTGTTTGATGCGATGCAGACTCAGGCAAAATCCCACATCCGTCTCGGAACACTCGCAATCCATGCTGGCTATATGACAGCCTCTGAGGTTGATCAGATTATCATTCTGCAGACACATGAAGACCGCAAATTCGGAGAACTTGCGATCGAACACGGATATCTGACAAGCGATGAGGTCCTAGAGCTTTTAAAGATGCAGACGCCTGATTTTCTGCTGCTTGGACAGGCACTTTGCGATAATGGAGTTCTCACGAATGCCGATCTTGAGAATATGATTGCAGATTACCGTTCCCTGAATGAATTGTATGAGCTTGACCTTGCTGATCCCAAACAGGATAATATCCGTCATTTGTTTGAGCACTTTTTTGATCTTTCTGACAAACCAGTTATGGAATTTGGCAAAGATTATATCCGTCTGCTGTTTAATAATTTTATCCGTTTTATTGGAGAGGATTTCACACCGCTTCCGGTATCTGAATGTACGGAATTTCCTACCCGGATCGCTACAAGCCAGAAATTATCCGGAAATTGTTCATTAAATTCCTATCTGGATATGGACAAGGATACCGCGATTTCATTTGCGTCCCGGTATGCAAATGAAAGCTTTACCGAATTTGACGAATATGTAGAAGCATCTCTTGATGATTTCTTAAACCTCCACAACGGTCTCTTTGCTGTCAATATGTCAAACGACCGTTCCTGCGAGTTATCACTGCATGCGTTAGAGCACTGTCCGGATACACTATTAACCTTTGACCATACCGCTTATCAGTTTCCGGTTATGTTCTCATTTGGAACCATTTACCTGATTATTGAATTTTTATAATCCATTTCAGACATCCAATTACACACATAAACCCTGCCGGTTTTATTCGGCAGGGTTTTTCATATCTATCCAGTATATTTATTTTTTTAGAATGCGGCGTACAACATCCGGCATCTCTTCCACTTCACATACTGTATCATGCAGTACTTCTGCGCTTCGGATCTCTTCAATTGCTTGTGGAACCTTTACATTTCCGAGTCTGCTTAATTCATCGACGAGCTCAAAATCGCCCATACTGTCATATTTATGATCAATGGCATCCATAACGCTTCTTGTGAACTTAAATGGGCTTGCTGTGGACGCGATCACAGTCTTTGTATCGGTATCCCCAGTATCCTTTTTGTATTTCTCATAGACACCGGCTGCAACAGCAGTATGGGTATCAATGATATATCCGGTATCCTCATACAGCCTTCTTATCACATCTGCGGTCTCTTTCTCGCTTGTATAATTACCATAGAAATCCGCAAGCTGTACACGCATCTCATCTGTGATCTCATACTTGCCAAGCGTGGTAAGATCCTTCATAAACTTCGCATTTTTCTCTGCGTCATTGCCTGCAATACGGTAAATTAATCGCTCTAAGTTCGAAGAGATCAAAATATCCATAGATGGAGAATTGGTCAGCATAAACTCTCTGTTCTTATCATAGGTTCCGGTTGAGAAGAAATCATATAATACCTTGTTCTCATTGGAAGCACAGATTAATTTTCCAATTGGAAGACCCATGTTCTTTGCATAAAAAGCTGCAAGAATATTTCCAAAGTTACCAGTCGGAACAACAACATTAATCTTCTCATCCTTTGCAATTGCGCCATTTGCATATAATTTGCTGTATGCATATACATAATATACAATCTGTGGTACAAGGCGTCCGATGTTGATGGAGTTGGCAGAGGAGAACTGGCAGCCTTCCGCGTCCATTTCTTCCGCCATTGCCTTATCATTGAACATCTGTTTAACCCCGGTCTGTGCCTGGTCGAAATTGCCATTAATTCCAACAACATAGGTGTTTTTTCCCTTCTGGGTTACCATCTGCTTCTCCTGAATCGGGCTGACTCCGTTCTTTGGATAAAAGACAATGATCTTCGTTCCTTCCACATCTGCAAATCCAGCCAGTGCTGCTTTTCCAGTATCTCCGGATGTTGCAGTAAGAATGACGATATCATTCTTTACCTGATTCTTTCTTGCGGATGTAATTAACAAATGAGGTAAAATGGATAATGCCATATCCTTAAATGCAATTGTCGGTCCATGGAACAGCTCTAAATAGTATGCAC
>CAKRLN010000020.1 GCA_934359535.1 uncultured Lachnospiraceae bacterium | reverse complement strand
GGCCGCTCCCCAGTGTCTTCTTAATCTTTTTGTCACTTTTCACAATGAAATCCTGCTTAACTATGAGTTTCGCAATTACCTATTATCAATTATACATGGATATTGACGCAATTCTATCTTTTTATAAAAAATTAATGATTATAGAAACAGACGGTGGCCTCGATGCATCACGTTATTTCTTTCCAAAATGGAAAAAGCCTTTCTTCTTCTCATATGGCTCACTCTCATAGGAAACAAGCTCGTAACCAATCTCCCTTATCTGCTTTTTCGCCCATGGGATATCAATTGGCTCCTCGCTGATCACAACGGTCTTACCGTCTGATGCAGAGGAAGCCACCTTATCGACTTTAAAATTTTTGCGGATCAGATCATTCATGTGGGATTCGCACATGCCACACATCATACCGTCAATTTTTAAAACTGTCTTTATCATTCTGTGGTTCCTCCTGAAATCTTTTCTCTCATCTTATACCCACATGGGGTATATGTCAATTGCAAGAGAGTTATTGAGAATTATTTTCACTTACAAAAAGATATCGTGGTTTCAGGCTTTTGACCCTGGCATCATAATAATTTATCTATGTGCAGCAAGCCAGCGCACCGCACACTCTGCAAGACAGGCAGCTCCGATCGGGCAGACCTCCTCATTGAACTGTACCTTCGGATGATGTGCCGGATATTCTCCACGCTCATCCATAAATCCTGCCGACAGATACATAAAGGTACTCGGAACCTTCTCCGCGATCACTGCAAAATCCTCCGATGCACTCGCACTGACACCCGGATACGGTGTCAGTCCTGGAATGTCCATCGCATTCATGTAGCTTACGATCTCATCCGTCATTTCCGTGTCACAGACAAGTGGTGGAACCTCTGAAATCATTGTGACCTCTGCCGTACCGTTATACACCTCCGCTGTCTTTGCGGCAACCTCCTTCATCCTGCGCACAAGGAGCGCCCTGGCATCCTTATTGTTTGTGCGGATCGTTCCCTCAAGCACCGCTGTATCTGGAATGATGTTCGCAGCAGTCCCTGCTTCAAATTTCCCAATAGTAAGCACACAGGCATGGGATGGATCGCTCTCCCTTGCAATCAGCTCCTGCAGTGCAAGGTGGATATGCACTCCGATATTGATTGGATCAACCCCGGCATGCGGATAAGCACCATGAGAGCCCTTGCCCTTTACGGTAATACGAAAACCGTCAACCGAATACATCATCGTATCCTTATCGTTATACATATAAAGTCCGACCGGCATTTTCCCCGGTGATACATGATAAGCAAGTGCCGCATCCACCTCCGGATTCTCTAAAATGCCATGCTCGATCATATTCTTGCTTCCCTCAAAGGTCTCTTCTGCCGGCTGGAACATAAGCTTTACCGTTCCCTTAAGTGCGTCCTCATTCTCCTTTAACATTCTTGCCGCTGTAAGAAGCATTGCCGCATGAAAATCATGCCCGCAGGCATGCGCAGCCTGTCCGCTCTTGCAGGCAAACGGTTCCCCGCTTTCCTCCGGCATCGGGAGTGCATCCATATCCGCACGCAGAAGCAGCACCTTTCCACCATGTCCAAGTGTCGCTGTCACACCATAGCCGCATTCCACCGGTGTGATGCCGTATTCCTTTAACTTCTCCATCACATACGCCTTCGTTTCTGGCAGATTCAGTCCAGTCTCCGCATGCGCATGGATAAAGCGGCGGTCTTCTATGATTTCATCCTTTAATTCTAATGCTCTCTTATAAAAATCCATTGCTGTCCTCTCTTTCCTACAATGTAATCAGTATACGAAGCTCAAACCACCCATCCTTTGGACGAACAGTGACTGATCCATTGTATTTTTCAACGATCCTTTGAATACTCTTCATTCCATAGCCATGATACCTTTTATTATGCTTTGTCGTCTTTGGCATGCCATTTTCAAATTCCAACTCCCCCTCAAAACAGTTTTCCACTTTGATGCGCAGAAAATTCTTCTGTCTGGATACGGACAGATGGATCAGCCGTTTCTCCGGATCAGCAAGCTTTTTTACGCTTTCAATCGCATTATCCAATGCATTTCCAAACAATGCACTGATGTCCATCGGCTCCATAAAATCAAGTTCTTTTCCATCTGCAACACAGGTAAGGCTGATCTTTTGATTCTGGCATTGCAGTGATTTTGCAGTGA
This sequence comes from uncultured Lachnospiraceae bacterium, assembly GCA_934359535.1. Classification (GTDB taxonomy): domain Bacteria; phylum Bacillota; class Clostridia; order Lachnospirales; family Lachnospiraceae; genus Roseburia. Next base: position 14,112 of record CAKRLN010000020.1, on the reverse strand, counting down.
GGATCGTATCAAGTACCTTGTTTCCGGTCTTATTCTGTGCCTCATAGCACTTAATCTCATGCTCCATCTGATCAAGATATTCCTTTTTCTCATCCTCATCGACAGAAGAACGCAAAAAGGCGATCTGATGCTTCATATCATGATACTTCTGGTTGACAAGTGCAATACTTTCCTCCGAAATTTTATAATTTTCGTATTGCATATGAAGCATATTTTGCAGATACTCATTTTCCAGCTTCATATTAACTTCCTGAATCTGCATATGATATGCATACAGTATTCCAACTCCTCCAAGATCGACTAACGTGCGGATCGTAAACATTTCCGCTGGAAACTGACTGCTGAATGGTGTTTTCTGGAATACATAACTCATATTACTCATCAGATAAACAAAAAATGCCAGAAAAACACTAACCTTAAGCTCCCTAGCATTAACACGCAATCTCTCATTTTCCTTTTTATAGCTACGTTCCAGAAAATACATAACGGAAAAAACTGTTCCATAGGCTACAGCAAATACTGCAAGATTCCACCACATATTTAATTCAATTCCCCAGTTCATCAATCCGTAATAAAAAATCTGCCAGTCCAGGGATGCTGCAAGCTCACCAAGGATAAATGCACGGACACAGAAATATGCAGACTTGCGCCAGTCCATCTCACAGGTCAGATGGATGGAAAGCCAGATTAATCCGATTTCAACCGCCATACAGGGAATAAATAACCGGACCGTAATCTGATCGGTCAGCATCATAAAAGCACAGAGTAAAACAGAAAGAACCCCCTGCGTAACCAGACGGCTCTTTCCATGTTCCCGTTTCTTATTAAGGCTGATATACAGGCTGGCACTGATCACATAGGAAACCGCATAATAAATCCCAGGGGTATTGTTGAGGTTTAATGTATAATGTTCCATCATTTGCTTACCTCATTCATATAATCATTCAAAGCATCCAAAAGCGCTTTCTTCTTGGCACGGCTGACCTGGATCCATACATCTCCGACCAGCACATCGTTATTCTGTACCGTCTCAACATATTCCAGATTTACAAGGTAACATTTATTGCAACGGAAAAAGTGTTTTTCCCGAAGCTCCTCTTCCGCCTCGGAAAGTGCTCCTTTTGTCAGGAAATCCTGCTCCTTCGTGTGATATAAAAGATTGTGATCCTGCACCTCGATATACGTAATCTTCGCAATATCCAGCTTTTTAATGCCACCCTTTAACGGAATAATCGTATACTGCTTTGTACGCTTTTTCATCCTAGACAATGCCCGGTCGATCCTCTGGGAAAATGCATAATAGCTGATCGGCTTTAACACATAGTCAAGTGCATCAACCGTATAGCCTTTCATGGCATACTGCGGCATATTCGTAATAAAAATAATGACTACCTCACTGTCAAGCTCCCGTATTTTCTCTGCTGCCGTCATGCCATCCATAAAGGTCATTTCAACATCCATCAGAATAATATCATAGTCTGCCTTATAATGCTCTACGATCTCATCTCCATCTGAAAATACGGTGATATGGAATTTTTCTCCACTTTCTTTCTCATACTGTCTGAGATAATCCGAAAGCTGTCTGCGGTATTTCGGATCATCCTCTACCACTGCAATTTGAATCATGTTCCATCGCTCCATAACCGATATCGTTTTGCTATGCTCATTATAGCAGATAACCTTTTTTCTGAATAGTATGCTTTCTATACATTTTTATTTGCATTTTTTCTTGCCACAATTGCCTCCTGTTCCTCTGGCAGATGCTTTTCAATTGTAAAGAAGAAAATTAATACTGCACAGACCACATACGCAACCGTCTCTACCCAGATGTAGCTTACGGAAATGGCCGTCTTTGCTGCCTGCATCTGGCCAAGAAGCCCAAGCGCCACATCGGCATTCTGATCATATCCGCTCATCTTCAGCACTGCACTGAAAATCGCATTACATACCGGAGTCCCCGCCACCATGATCGAGCTGTAGATCGACATGGTAAGCCCATCTGTCCGGATTTCTTTTTTGTATTCAATATGATCAATCACATCTGCAAGCAGTGCAAGAATCATATAGCATGCCGGTGCAGATCCAAGACATTTTAATGCAACCCCTGCTGCGACCGGAACGATATGTCCGTTTCCAAGGATTGCGATGACACCGCCCACTGCACCAAGCAGCATTCCAAGCATACATACGATCCGTTTTCCATATTTGTTGCAAAGCGGGATGACAATCACAGCTGCAACTGCCATCGGAACAGCTCCCATAATCGAAAGCAGTGACTGGGAGGCTCCCCATGCATCCGCATTTCCAAAAAAGGAATTATCCAAAACCCATTTACAATAATAAGACATGGAACCATTTTTCATTGCCCCACTCCACTGGAAGCCCATGTAAAAAAGCATTACAATCCACCATGTTTTTTCACTGGCAACCGCAGAAAGCTGTGCTTTTAGCGATGGTGCCTTTGTTTTCTGACTGTCAGCATCTGTTACACTGGAAAGAAGTTCTTCTGTTACACGCTCTCTTGTAAATAAAAACTGCAGATAAATCGTCAGCGCGGAAAAAATGGCAATCGCAAGCATTGCAAGGAACCACAGATGCTTATTTTCCTTTAAAGCAAAGGAAACAAGGATCGGGAATACCATGGAGCCCGCTCCCATAACCCCAAGTCCTGCAACATTCGTAAACGATGCGAGTGTTCCTCTCTGCTTACTGTTTCTTGTAGACAACGGGATCAGTGTCGAATTTGCTGTATTATAGATTGGGTAGGCAACTGCATAAAACAGATTATAGGCAATCGCAATCCAGACCATTTTCGCAGTTCCTTCGAACGGAACAATAAACATCAGGACACTCGCAACGGACATGGTAAGCGCAGATAACAAAATCCATGGTCTTGCTTTTCCTGCCATGCTCTTTGTACGCTCGATCAGCTGTCCAACAATCAGGTTTGCCGCAACAATAAATATTGTAGATACAAGCTGCAAGGTTGTTAAAAATGACAGATCCATTTTCAGGACATCGGTAAAATAGTTCTGAAGGATACTTGTATAGATACCCGATGCAAGCAATGCCCCAAACGGACCGATAAAATATCCGATCAGCATTTCTGGCAATTTTACATCGTTTGATTTAATTTTGGAACCAAATACTGGATTGCTCCAGATCGTTTTCTTTTGATTATTCATATGATTCTCCGATCTTTTTCATCTCTTAAGCCTTTTTCTCCCAGTATCGGGCAGCTTCTCTCATAGCTCCCGCTAAAAAGCCTCTCCCTGCTTCCATCCGGGAGCACAAGTGTACATTCACACCCGGCCGGAACCATTGCACGGATCCTAAACTGTCCGCCCGTAATCTCCCAGTCAGACTGAATCTTGCCATATGGTGTTTCAAGCTGTGCCTTTGCCCATGTCAGACCACCGCCTGGAACCGGACAGATCTGAAAGCTCTTATATCCAGGAGTAACCGGCTCAATCCCTGCAATTCTCCGATAGAAAAAATCCCCGACCGCTCCGCTTGCATAGTGGTTATAAGAGATCATCATATCCGTTCCGTCATTGCTGATCGGGCAGGTTCCGTCCTCCGAAAGACCATCCCAGCGCTCCCAGATCGTTGTTGCACCCATTTTTACCTCATACAGCCAGGATGGACATTTTTCATTCATCAGCATCCGGTACGCTTCTTCTTTTTTGCCATTGTCTGCAAGAGCAAACAGGATATATGGTGTTCCTGGAAATCCGGTTCCGATACAGTAATCATTTTTTCTTACAAGCTCTGCCAGATATCCGGCAGCCTTTTTCTTTTCCTGCCCGTCAAAAATGTCAAAATATAATGGCAGTACATACCCCGTCTGGAATTCCTCTTTCAGCTTTCCATTTCCATCAGTTAAAATACCGCGGTATGCTTCTTTTGCCCCGTCACTGACCTTCTTATACTTTTTGGCATCCTCATTTTTTCCAAGGATCTCTGCAATCTGCACAAGCAGCTCACTCGTATGCTTTAAGCTTGCCGTTGCCGTCCATTTGCTCCGCTTCTGCCACTGGCTCATCTTTGGGACATCCGGTGCAATCCAGTCCCCGAAATGCAATACCGATGGTGTATGCCACAGATAACGGTGTTTTCCAATGCTGAAAAGAGAAGCCCAAAACCGGCAGGCATCTACATACCGTTTCATCATATCGTAGTATTTTTCCAGAATGCCCTTATCTCCTTCTGCCTGATACAACGCCCATGGAACCAGAATACAGGCATCTCCCCAGAATTCCACTGCCATAGCCGGCATTGTTGCCGGAAATCCATACCCCTGTGCTGGAACCGTGTTTGGAATCCCGCCTGTTTTTAACTGCTCTGCCTGCACATCCATAAGCCACTTGTCCAGGAAACGTGTCATATCGAAATTATAACATGCTGTCGGTGCAAATACCGCTATATCACCAGTCCATCCCATACGCTCATCGCGCTGCGGACAGTCTGTCGGGATATCCATAAAATTGGATTTTGCACTCCAGGTAATATTGCTCTGAAGCTGATTCAGCTTCTCTGAGGAGCATGCAAAGCTTCCCTTTTGTTCCACATCCGAATACACTGCCCTTGCCACAACTGTAAGATCTGCCTCTTCAATACCGGACACACAGATGTACCGGAATCCCATATACGTAAAATGCGGAGAATATAACTGTTTTCCGTCCCGGCATGTATAAGTAAGTGTTGCTTTTGCCGTTCTTAAAAACTTTACATTTAATGTCCCATCCGGATTCAGAATTTCTGCATGACAAACCGTAATTTTCTGTCCAGCTTTCCCATCAAGAAAAAGCTCTGCTACACCGGCAAAATTCTGTCCAAAATCGTAGATAAGCCCTTCTTTTGTCTTTGTACATCTGACAGGTGTAAGTGTCTCATGCGCACGAACCATGGCTCCTTCAGATGCTGTAATCTTCGGATGGACACGCAGGAATTCCGGCGATGCCGGATGCCACGACATATTATTTTCACAAACCGTGGCATCATAACATTCCCCATCGTACCAGTCTGCAGCACGCACCGGTCCGTCCATGGACACCTCCCAGTCCGGTCCGGTTCCGATCACTTCAGTACTTCCGTCCACATAAGTAATGCGAAGCTCAAGAAGAAGTGCCTGACGGTCTGCAGTAATCCTGTTTTTTCTTGTGAATACAAAAGAACCGACTGCCCATCCACCTGCCACGGTAGCCGTAAGCGTATTTTCCTCTTTTAAGGATTTTGTGACATCATACGTCTGATACATGAGCCTTGACTGATACGAGGTAAAGCCCGGAGCAAAATAATCTTCCCCTACCTTTTTCCTGTTTAATGCAATCTCATAGATTCCCATTGCAGTCGCATAAATTCTGGCACTTTTTATCTCCTTTGTGCACGAAATACGCTTCCGGAATACCATAGGAACCGGAGATACTTTTTTCTCCGTAAAATGATATTCCCCGTCTGTAATCCATCCTGCCTGCCACGGTGTTCCCATTCGGCCGGTCTCAAAGGAAATCACGCTTTTTGCTTCATATCCTGCATCGTCCCACACGGTAAGCTTTGCTTCATATCTGGTAAATGGAAGCAGTTTTGTTCCATCATAATGTACCGCAATCTGCTCTTTTGTGTGCTTCTCCCAGTCTCCGATCTGAAGCTTTGCCTCCTTAATGGAAGCTCCTATCCGGTCACTTTCAATAGAAAAAGAAAAAGCGGGGTGTTCTTTATCGGTGACACATCCTGTTTTTAAGTTTTCACATGTAAATTTTCTTACCCTGATCATGATCATTCTCCTGTTTTTTCTGCATTATGCCTCTGCCTTGCATACAACTGGTATATCCAGATGATATTCTTTCATTTCATCGCTCACCCGGATATGCACTGGTTTTTCCCCATCTGCACGTACCACGGCAAGTGCTTCCCCGTAATAGGTTTTTGTGGCATCCTTCCAGTAGCCATCCGCATTAAACGGACACGCATTACCAAAGCCCATCCGTGTTCCGTTTTCCACCTGAATCCGGATGTGATGCTTTTCCATCGGCTTCCATATTCCCTCGGAATCTGTATAACGCAGCCGGATATAGCCAAGACCACCTTCTTTGATCGCATCTGTTTCCGGAAGCAATGACAATCTTGTATCCTCCCCGGCTGTTTTTAAAGCTTTCGCTGCAATTTTGTTTCCATCTGCATCATAGGTAATGGCCTCAAGTGTTCCATTTTCATAAGGCACTGTAAATTCAACATTGCAGCCCTTTTTGAACCGCTTCGTTCCAGATAGTCTTCCATTTACGTAAAGCTCCACCTTCGCTGCTCTTGCATAGACTTCTACGACCGCCTTTTGTCCTTCGCAGCCTCTCCAGCTCCAGCTTTCCATTGCATCCGTCATTTTCCATGCAGACGGTGTGTGTCTGCCCTTCTGGTAAACCGGTCTGACTGCGATACGTGGTCCCTTTTCCTGTTCCAGTGCGACACTTGTATAGGCTGCCTCGCCAAGTGGAAAGCCCAGGATATTGATGCGCCCGCTTCCTGCTGTCAGCCATCCCGGATTCTCCGTTTCCATCGGTGCATAGTCACTGTATTCCCAGGATCCGATTCCTGCTTCGCCCATGTAATCCATGCCCGCCCATACGAAATCGCCGACGATCCTTGGTTCTTTTTTGGCAAGCTCATAAAAATCATAGGCGTCCTTACAAAATGTCTCACTTCCCAGGATCAGACGATCTGGATACTTTTTCAGGTCATGCCTATAACGGAAAATGCCATAATTATAGCCTGCAACGTCCATATTAGCATAGGCATCCCTTGTTTTGACATCGCACATATGTAACGTTGCTCCGATCTTCATGGTCTTATCCCCAAGAAGCCCTGCCAGTGTATTATAAAATTCACTTCCAACCGTTTTTTTCTTCTTTTTCTTTCCAGTTTCCGATTCCCGTGCTTCCTTTTTTGCCTTATCATCACTGTAAACGCCAAAGCCCATGGAGTACAGAAAATTAAAGAAAATATTAATGCCACAGGTCACCGGTCTCGTTCCATCGAGTCCGTGCAGATACTCTGTCATCTGTCCGGTCAGTTCGATTCCTTCCTTCTGTCCGGTCTCCGCAACCTCATTTCCAGTCGAATATAAAAGAACACTTGGATGGTTATAATCTTTCTCCACCATCTCAAACAGATCCTGTTTCCACCATTTTCTCATATCTGTGGCATAATCGTATTCATTTTTGTGGATATACCACATGTCCACATACTCATCCATTACAAACATGCCAAGCCTGTCACACGCTTCTAACATCGCCTTGGAACACGGATTATGCGCACTGCGGATCGCATTATATCCGGTTTCCTTTAAAATCCGGATCTTACGCTCTTCTGCCTCTGGAAATGCACAGGCTCCAAGTACCCCATTGTCATGATGGATGCAGGCTCCCTTTAAGATTACGTGCTCACCATTGACTGCAATTCCTTTCTTGGCATCCCAGCTTACCGTGCGGATTCCAAAAGAAACCGTCTCCTCGTCTCCGTCAAACTGCATGACACACGTATAAAGCTCCGGTGTATCGAGATTCCAGAGTCTTACATCAGAAAGCTTTATTTCCGTACAAAGAAGCTCCTCCCCACTCACCTTCTGCTCAGCTTTCAATGCTCCGTCCGGATCATAGATCTGGATCACACCATCTCCTTTTCCGGTTACAGCTGCCTCAATATGAAGGACAGCTGTATGGCTGTTTTTATCACATTCTACCGTGTGGATCTTAAGACCGGATGGCTTGATATGGCACGCTCCACCGGTATACATCCACACAGGACGATAAATTCCGGAACCAGTATACCATCTGCTGTTCGGCTGATCCGCGTTTCTTGCGATCACCTTAAGCTCATTGTCCCGTCCGATTTCAAGATACGGTGTGATGTCCACATAAAAATCGGTATAACCGTATGCCCGGAATGCCGCCTTTTTCCCATTGACATAGATCTCTGCATTATGGTAGATTCCCTCAAATTCAAGAAGTACCGTCTTTTCTTTTTCCTGTTCAGCAACTGAAAAATGCTTTGTATACACATAGTCAAAGCTTTCAAACCATCCGATGTTATGCCGCCCTCTGCTCGAAAGCGTTCGGCGTTCGGCACACATTGCATCATGTGGCAGTGATATCGGTTTTCCCGGTGCTGCTTCATCCCATCTCCGGTAGTACCAGTCCTTTGTAAAATCTGTTTTTTTCATCTTGTTCCCCTTCAATGACTCTTTGTTAAAACAGGATTATCCCCCCTGCTGCTATCTTGCACTCAGGAGGGAATTCATTTCTATTTTTGTTTACTCATATTAAAAAATGCTCCGATCATTCCAAACAGGGCAGATACCCCAAGCAGAACAATATTTGCAATTGCACCGTGTGCAGAAGACATGTTCGCGGCTGTCTGCACCTCATGCAATACTTCCTCATTTGACATATAGATGAAAGCAAAGCCTTCGATCCGTCCATTTATAACATACATCATTGCTGCAATGCAGAGTACCGGAACAATAATCCGGGCTGCTCCTGTTACGAGCTTAAGGAGTATATCTGCAATTCCCTGTAACTGAAACTGTCCTGCGATTAACACAACTGCTGCAAGAATGATTGCTGCTACAGTCAGATTCGCTGCCATTGGAACTGCTGCATTCTGAAAGTACCCTTCCCCTTTAATATTCATACGGTATACAGCAAATGAAACTACACTTAAAACGAGCGTAACGAAAGTAATCACACTTCCTGCTGCCATTCTCCTGTTATCTTTCATCCTCTTACTCCTCCTTTTTCTTCTGTGCTGTCACGGTAAATCCGATCCAGCAAAGAGCTGCTGCCGCTGTCAGGATTCCACTTATGATCTGGATTGTCTTTAATGCGGTATCCCACCATACAGAAACCTTTTCCGTAGACACATTCATAACGGCACTGTTTGCAAATGTATAAAGCTGATATTTCAGATCCTCTCTTGCCTGATCTACAAGTGTCTTGTCATTCTTAACGGTATCCTCTGAAATATATGCCCATGTCGCATCGACACCGCCATCTCCTAAATTGATGTGGTTATCCTCGCCTCCAAAATCTGCAACCTGGGTAACGGTTGCCATAATCATGGATTCCGGAGTAAAGTAGAATGCATTGTTCATCATATCCGTTGAAATAATTCCTGTATATCCCCACTCACCACGCAGAATATTTTTCAGCATTCCGACATGATGGGATGCATTCGTTGCGCCGATACGGTTAAATGCAACCATAACTGCAAGACCGCCTGCATCCTCCAATGCACCCTGAAAGCCTCTTAAATCGGTCTCACGGATCTTCTGCTCATTCATATAAGCTGCAATGCCGTTACGGTTATGCTCCTGATCATTAAATCCGATATGTTTTGGTCCATTGACGATTCCCATCTCTGTGCAGCCCTTTAAGATTCCATAGCCCATACGGTTTGTAAGCATCGGATCTTCGGAAATATATTCATAGTTACGTCCATTATAAGGTGTTCTTCTCTGTGTCAGACCGGTTCCCCATACGGAATAACGCTCTAACCATAAGCCTGAATTTCCTTCTATACGTCCCCATTCATAAGCAAGCTCCGGGTTAAAGGATGAACCAAGCAATGTCTGTGAATTTACATTAAAATGATACGTTTTTCCTGTTTCTTCATCGGTATATGCAGTCGTAAATCCGTTGACACCCTCATTCTGTAAAATAATCGGATTATCTACATTTGTAAGCGTATCTGTCTGGCTTCCACCATGGATGACAGCTCCAACCGCCTCATCAATCGTAATGGATGAAACAAGCTTATCCCAGTATTCATCCGTAATATTTTCTAACTGCTCGTATCCAATATCCTCTGCCGAAAAACGAACACCCTGATCGCTTGCTTCTTCTGCCGGTTCATCATCCTGGATCGTATACTGCTCACCGCGCAGCTGCTTAATCCACTCATCCTTTTTCGGACTGTCTCCAATGGAAACGGTTACATCGGTGTTATAGTTTACCGGATATGTTGCATCCCAATCCTGTCTGGAAAGATAAGTAACGGTATCTTCACCTGTCCAGTAATTTAAGTCCGCATCATCTGCCACATTCGTAACCTTTGTACCATTTTCAACCGCATAAGTTTCGGTATCCAGTGTTGTATTCTGATTCCATACAACGGTATTTCCTGCTGCTTCTGCATCCATGCCGTCTGCCGTTGTCTTTCCCTGTGCTCCAAGGAAATTATTCACTGCCTCATGTGCTCCTGCGGCTGCGGTAAAGTAATAATCACCCTCATCTAAAATATAGGTTTTTGCACTGGTATAATCATAGCTTGCAAGATATTTAGACGGAACGGTAATCATGACTTCCTTGGATTCTCCTGCTGGGACATCTACTTTTGCGGAATTTAAAAACATAACAGCGGATTTTTCCACATTGTTTTCTTTATCATATTCGGTATATGGCTGTTCTACGTAAAGCTGTGCCAGGAATCTGCCATCCTGATCACTGTTGTTTTTCACTTCAACAACAGCAGTCACTTCTCCATCCTCTGTTTTATCTACATCGACACTCTTAATGTTCTGCTCATAATCGAGATAGGAAATGGTATGTCCAAACGGATAAACAACCTCATCACCATAATTCCAGCTTTCCCCCTGTGTTGCGCCCTTACCGGATGCTGCATTAGAAGATGGATTCATGATGGAATCAAAGTATCTTGTTTCATAATATTTATATCCAACATAAATTCCCTCTGCCTCAACAAGATACTGTCCGGCACTGTAGGTTGCACTTCCTCCACCGAAAGAGCCTGTGCTGCTGTCATTGGAGATTTCTGTATTCGGATAACGGGAATCATATCCGTTTTCCGCATTGGCAGCTACAATCTGATAATCGGAATAATAATCACCACCAAAGTTCTGGACAGCCGGAATTGAATCGTTATCTGCCACAAAAGTATCCGTCAAAGCTCCGGTTGCATTCACTTTTCCGGTTAACACATTGACAATACCAGTGCACTGGTAATCATTGATCGCACCAATGTATGCAATCCCGTCAACCTCATGTGCACCACCTTCTGCAATGTCCTTGATCTCCATCGCGTTACCGGTATTTAAAAGAACAACAACCTTTGAGCAGGTCTCCTTTGCTGCATCAACGACAGCCAGCTCCTCATCGGAAAGTGCAAGCGGATCTTTTCCGGTCTTCTCTCCATCCGGACTGACTGCAGATTCCGGTGCATAGGTATTGGATTCTCCTCCCGGACGGGCAAATACACAGACCGCTGTTGTATTGTCCTTGTCTATCTTACCCTTCCAGTCCTCCGGTGCTCCATTTTCCACGAATTTCTCCGGAGAAAGCTCATTAATAACAAAATCCTCCATATCGCCAACAGAGGAGGTATAGATATTATCATAACCGATTGATGTCTCATCCTCACCGGTCCACTGATTCTTTGTTACAACCTCATGCTTGTTCATGCACTGATTATAAAAATCTGCAACCGTTTCATCCACGGTTACCCCGGCATCCTGAAATGCCTGTAAAAGATCAACTGCATCATCATTTCCAGCTTTTAAATCTCCGCTGTTATACGGATATGGAGCATATGCAGCCAGACCAAATAAAGCAACCTTATTAGTCTGAAGCGGAAGAACTTCATTATCATCTTTCATGATAACGGTTCCTTCCTCTCCTTCGCGGACTGCAATATCCTTTGCTGCTGCTGCCATATCCTCTGCGGTTTCATAATCACTTACAAATCTTGCTGAATCCTTGTCTGTCGATGTCACATAGCTTGTTGTTCCAAGTACATCATCCAGATTCTTACGATAAGAATCGGCAATACCGGAGCCAACGGTTGATAAGGTAAGCACCGATGCTGTAACGGATGCAACACCACGCATGACATTTGCCATTTTTCTCATTTCCATAGTTCTTTCCCACTTTCCTTTGTTCTTATTCTCCCTAGGTGTATTTACCTTATCACATTTTTACACTTTTAACACATGATGATCGCGAACGGTAATTTTTTGCACGCAATCCGTCAACTATCTATTTTAATTTTACATTTATTTTAGTCGGAATAACGAAAAAGAGCAGGAATCTGCTTTTTGACAGTTCCTGCACTCTTTCTTTTTTCCATATTTTTCTGATCGCTCACTGGAATTTTTATATTCCCGATTCCATCGGATTCCTAAAATCAATACGATATAGCTTTGCCCCATGCGCTGGAACAAACTCCGCAATTTTCTCCTTCCGGATCGTTTGTGCGCTGCCACTCCAAAGCTCAGTAACCGCTGCTTTTAAAAGTACTTCACAGGAAATGCCGGACATTTCTGCAAGCTCCCGAATTTCTACCTGCACTTCCCGCTCTTTCTCACTCAGGTTAAACATTGCCACATAGGAAATCCCCTTCTCATTATCCTTCGAAATCCATACGACTTCCTCATTGGAGCGTCTGAGCTGTCTTGCGCCGTGGGAATGCCCAGTCAGATGAAGTGCGCTTTCATTCGTCAGCAGTGATAAGGTCTGTTCGTCCAGACTCATAAGCTCTGTGCCAAGCATCAGCGGCGAACGGAAGATGCACCAGAGTGTCATAAGCGTCTTCTGCTCCTCAAATGTCAGGTTACAGGTCCACTCATGACCAAAGCCTTTTCCAAGTTTTCCAAACGGGATCATATCGCAGTCCGGGTAGCATCCCTCGGATACATGATTCTGCCATACCTCACAACGTTCAAACATATGAAGGATATCCTCCCACTTGTCCCAGAGATCATCCGTAATCCGCCACATATTTGCATATTTTTCATAGATCCATGCTTTCTCCGCAAGTGCCGGTCCCGGTGACAGGCTCAAAACGATCGGACGTTTGCATTTTTCAATCGCGTTGTGAAGCATGATGATCTCCTGCTCCGCGGTATCCGCATCGTAACGGCAGATATCATCACATTTGATAAAATCCACGCCCCAGGAAGCATACAGCTCCATCAAAGAATCATAATAAAGCTGTGCCTCCGGTTTTCTTACATCAAGCCCATACATATCCGGATTCCACGGACAGATCGAATAGGCATTGGCAAGATCCGATGCGGTAAGATCTGTCCCTTTTATGGCGGTCCCCATATGTGCCGCATTCCTTGGAATTCCGCGCATGATATGAATGCCAAATTTCAGCCCAAGACTGTGTACATAGTCTGCAAGCGGTCCAAAGCCTTTTCCGTCTGCCGCTGATGGAAAACGCTCCATACACGGAAGCAGCCGCGAGTACACATCCATCTCGACTTTTCCAAATGGGATATACTGATACTCTTCCCTCCGGCTCCCTGCCCCATAGGCATACCACTCAATGTCAACTACGACATATTCCCAGCCATACGGCTTTAAGTGTGCCGCTAGATAATCGGCATTCTGTCTGACCAGCTCCTCGGTTACCGTTGTGTCATAATAATCGTAGCTGTTCCACCCCATCGGCGGTGTCTTTGCAAATGTGTTCTTGTTCATCGTAAAATCCCCCTGTTTTTGCTTTTACAGGGTTATTATAACATAATTTCATTTTAGAATATATGAAAATATTTTAGATTTTCTTCGCACTCATAGACAGCTCCGCTTTCTCCGTCGGCCAGGATTTTCTGAGTGCCGCATGGGAAACCAAAAAGTTTGCAAGCCAGCCTGCCGGCACGGCAAGCCAAACAAACGCAATGCCAAAACGCGGGGCACAGATCAAAGCCACAGACAAACGAATCGCAAGGTTTACCATGTTGGCAATGAGAAATGGTCGCATGATTCCAAGTCCACGGAGAACTCCATCGGTCGCCATTTTAATTCCCATAAAGATAAAGAAGTAACCAATCCATCTCATATAATCCCCAGACACCTGATAAGCCAAGGCGGTCCCGTCTTTTCCAAGGAACAGCGAAGAAATCTGCGTGTGCAGCGTTTCAATGACAAGGAAAGCAAGAACCGCAAAACACACATCCAACACCAATGCTGCGTGATAGCCTTTTTTGATGCGCTGGGGTTTGCCCGCCCCAAGATTTTGGGAAACATACGGCGAAACTGCATTACCGATATACACGAAAATCAGAGAAAAAACATTCTCCACCCGCATTGTTGCCGCATA
>CAKRLN010000019.1 GCA_934359535.1 uncultured Lachnospiraceae bacterium | reverse complement strand
GGTAAGTATATGGGAGAATATATGAGAAAAAATATTATACCACTCATAATAGAGGGTGCATTCATTGTATCTTGCTTTATATTTCCAAAGGAGTATTTTATTTATACCAATTTTATATTTTATCTGCTATTGCTGATATATTTCTGTATAAAGAAAGATTTTTCGTTGAAAGAATGGTTGGGCAGCATCAAAAGTGGGAAAAGATTTTGGAAACAAGTAATTATTACTGCATTATTTTTTATTATCGCATTTATAATAACAGTAATTATAGAAAATTTATTTCCAAATTACAATACAGGAATGATTGGGCTAAGAAGAAATAGTTGGTTGACATTAACAATATTTACAATATCTACAATAATATTACCTGCAATTACGGAAGAAACATTTTATAGAAAAAATATTATTTCTTTTCAGAATAAAAGAATACTCCTATGTACAACCTTGCTAAGTATGTTCTTGTATGCTGTAGAACATTCATTAACGATATGGGGAATATTTTTAACTATGATATGGGCACTGCCTTTAAGTATTTCATACATAAAGACTAAAAATATATATGTACCAATGACAGCCCATTTTATAGGAAATTTATTAGGAAATGGATCAGACGTTATTATGACAATCATTTCAATGGTATAGGCGCTGCAAAGCATCCGATTACAGAGTTAACCAATCATCCGAAAGGATTGCAGCTTTTGGGCAATACATAGAAATATGTTCTTCATTTTAGAGCAAACCGTAAACAATGGAGCGAGTAGAACAGATGGACACCGGAACTTTGTTGGGGAAAATGCGGATAAGGTCATTGAAAACGGACTATAGAGCAAGGCAGTATCGATAGAAAGGCGGTTCTGCGGGCATAATGAGGGAAAATTGTGCAAGTTGTATAAATCTTTATGGAAACTGACTACAATTCGGGTAAATCAAATATTGACAATTTTTGCCTTCGGTGATATGCTACTTACGATGAAATTTTTCATAATAGCATTAATATTAAAGAAGGAGGAGACATTATGAAAAAATTAGTTACATTCGTGCTTGCAGCTGTAACTGCATTATCTATGACATGCACAGCATTCGCAGCACCAAGCCCAGCTGCAGTTGGATCTGTTAGCACAACAGGAGCTACAGCTACAGACGCTAACGGAAAGGCTATCACAGCTACCGTTACAACAACAACTCAGACACCAAGCGCTGACGTTGTTAAAGCAGCAGGAGTTGCTAACGCAGAAGTTATCGGATGCGTTGACATCTCTTTACCAGCAGGAACAACTTTCCCTGCAACTGTAACAGTTAAAGTTGCTGGTGTTAAAGCTAGCACAAAATTAGTTGTTTTACATTATGTAAACGGTCAGTGGCAGAAAGAGACAGCTACTTGCGGAGATGGTACAGTTACAATCTCTGGATTAACAAGCTGCTCTCCATTCGCTTTCGTTGCTGATAAGACAACAGTTGCTGCAACTACAACAACTGGTTCTAACAACGGAACAACTTCACCAAAGACTGGTGAAACAGCTGCTATGCCAATCGCTGCTTTAGTTTGCGCTTTAGCAATGGCTGGTGTTGTATTAGTTTCTAAGAAACGCAGAGCTTAATCTTTTCTAAGGTTCGAGCAACATGGGAAAAGGGGGAATTATTTCCCCCTTTTTTTAAGTAAGAGATACAGACGGATACAGGTGGATATGAGTAGAAAAAGAAAGAAAAGGAAGAATGGAAAAGGCACATTGATCGGAATACTGGCTGTTATAGCAGTTCTGCTTGTTGGAATTGTTCTTGTACTGGTTATGCAGGAGAAGAAGAGTTCTACGGTGGTCCGGAATCATAATAAGCAGACGGCTGATGGTACCGATGCAGATGCGACCGATTATTCTGTGATCACATATAATGGAGAAGAGTATACATATAAGAAGGATCTGAAGACAATCCTTTTCCTTGGTATTGACAAGAACCAGGATGATGTGGATCCGGAGTTTACAGGAACAGCGGGAAGATCAGACTGTATGATCCTGTTTCTTGTGAATACCAAAGAGAATACGGCACAGATGGTTTCCATTCCCCGTGAGAGCATGACAGATGTAGAAATCTATTCAGTTGATGGACAGTATCTTGGAATGGTGAATGAACAGATTACATTGCAATATTCTTATGGTGACGGTGGAAAGCGGAGCTGCTGGCTTACGAAAAAGACATTATCGAAGATGCTTAAGGATATTCCGATTGATGCATACATGTCAATGGAGCTGGATGGAATTTCTGATATTACGACGATGCTTGGTGGCGTGACGCTGACGGTTCCGGAGGATTATACAAGTGTGGATCCAAGCTTTGTGCAGGGAGCAACCTTGAATCTGCAGGGCGACCTTGCAGAGAAGTATGTGAGAAAAAGAGATGTTACCGTTTATGCAAGCAATGAAGGCCGCATGGAGCGGCAGAACCAGTTTATTCGGACGCTTGTACCACAGATGAAGGCAAAATTTTCTTCGGATATCCAGTCGTTGCTTGATATGACAAAGAATTATCTTACAACCGATATGGATGTTGATGATATGAAGAGCCTTATGGGCTGCTCACTTACAGATGAGACACTGACCATTCCGGGACAGCGGATTTCAACAGGTGACAATACACCGGAGGAATATCATCTGGATGAGGATGCTCTAATGCAGATGATCGTGGATCTCTGTTATGATAAAAAATAAAGATTAATTTCAAATATATGGATTTTTTGGAACATTACAAAAATAAGCAATAAAGGAAGAACCAGGAGCAATAAGGATTATGAAAAAGAAAACAAGTACAATTATTACAGCAGTTCTTGCAGTTGTGATTGTGGTATGCCTTGCCATTATTGTAAGACATATCTGGGTTCAGAAACACAATAACAAGGTGTATGAGGACTTACCGACTGAGGTAACAAAGACGGAGCCGGCAGAGGCAGCACCTGAGACAGAACAGCCAACAGAGCAGGAGACGACGGTGGATTTCAATGCATTATGGGATATCAATCCGGATATTTATGCATGGATCGAGATTCCGGGTACCCAGGTTGCGTATCCTG
This sequence comes from uncultured Lachnospiraceae bacterium, assembly GCA_934359535.1. GTDB lineage: Bacteria > Bacillota > Clostridia > Lachnospirales > Lachnospiraceae > Roseburia. The sequence goes on along the minus strand of CAKRLN010000019.1, from coordinate 13,361 downwards.
TTTTGCAGAAAGAAGGAGACGATGATTATTATCTGAATGTTACGGTAGAGGGTAACAGCGGTCTGCCAGGATCAATTTATTCCCAGGCTTCAAGAAACAGCAAAGATTTTACGGATTTCAATACAATTCTTTATGGACATGATATGAAGGATGGTTCGATATTTGGAACCTTAAAGAATTACAAAGAGGCTTCCTATTGGGAGGAGCATCCGGAGATTTATATTTACACACCGGATCAGAAGCTTACATATCGGATTTTTGCAGCAGTTGTGTACAGTGATGAGCTGATCCCATATAAGTATAATCTGGATACAACAGATGGAAGACAGAAGTTCTTAGATTCTGTATATAACAACTCGGACAGCAGAAGCATGATCGATAATGAGATCGAAGTAAATACAGATAGCAAGCTTCTGACGTTAAGCACTTGTATCGGAAGTGAATCCAACCATAGATATTTGATCGTTGGTGTACTCGAAAACCAGTAAACGGTAGTTGCATTTTTACGGAATTCATTGTACAATTGTTTGGATTGGTTTTTTATAAGGAGAGAATATGCCGAATTTTTATGATGTGCATAGTCACTATATGCCAAAAGTAGATGATGGTTCATCTTCGTCAGAGATGACCACAAAGATGCTTCAGATGGCTTATGATGAGGGAATCCGGAGCATCATATTGACGCCTCATTACAGAGAACCGTATTTTACAGCTCCAAGGGACAGGATTGAATTTGGATACGAGAGAGTGAAGCAGCTTGCACAGAAGGTAAGTCCGAAGCTTCATATCTATCTGGGAAATGAAATCCATTATCACAGGGATCTTCTAAAATGGCTTCAGAATGGAACGGTTCATACGATGGCAGATACCTCGTATGCGCTGATTGAATTTTCACCGAGTGATGAATATGAACTGATCCACAGCTGCTTAAGAACGCTGATCGCGGCGCATTACCGTCCGATTGTGGCACACGTAGAGCGGTGTGGTGCATTGCTTGGGAATCCGGAGCGTATTGAGGAGCTTGTAGATTTAGGAGCATACATTCAGGTGAATGCTGGAACGTTTACCGGAGAATGTGGTTTTAATGCCAAACGGTTTGTACATAAGCTTGTAAAACTGGATCTGATCGATTTTGTGGGTTCGGATGCGCATAATATCAAGAATCGTCCGCCAAGAATGCAAAAATGTGCGGAGTATCTGAAAAAAGTGCATGGGGAAGACTATATGAGACGTATACTGCACGATAACCCGAAACGTATGGTCAGAGACCTGGAATTATAGTAGAGGAGAGAACTTATGGAAAAAAGATGGGGAATATTGATCGGTCTGCTTGCAGCAGCAGCTGTAGTTGGAAGTGTTTTTTTTGCAGTAATCAAGGATGACAAAGGACCGGAAATTACATTTAGCGCAGATGTGCCGGTATATCAGGGTAATTCCGGAGATGAATCACTGCTTTCCAATGTGAAGGCGGAGGATGGCAAAGACGGGGATGTATCCGATACACTTTATGTAGACAGTGTGCGTGTGTCTGAGGATGGCTCAAGAGCAAAGGTGACTTATGTTGCTGTGGATAAGAGCAACAATGTAACAAGAGCTTCCCAGGTGCTTTCCTGCGGTAGCGGAGCAGCTGTTAAGGAAGAGACAACGACAGAGGATACGACAGCGGCAGAACAGGGGACGGAGGATGTCAGCACACAGCCGGAAGAGAATACGAAGCCGGTTGTGGATGAGCAGGCAGATCCGGAAGCTCCGGTTATTAAATTAAATGCGACTGAGGTGACACTTGGGGTATCGGATAGTTTTTCTTATAATGATTATGTAGAGTCCATGACTGATGACAAGGATGATTCCTCAACACTTAGCAGAAGACTGCATCTTGATGGCGATTATCAGTCGAAAAAGGCTGGAACTTATGAAATTACCTATTCTGTTACGGATACCGATGGCAACCGTTCGAATGAAGCGACGCTTACATTGGTTCGCAAATAAATCATGTAGAATTCGAAAATAAGATAAGGAGAATGATGAATGAAAGAACAAATCAAAGACGATGAGATCGAAATTGATCTTATGGAGTTATTCCATGTCCTTGTAAAGAATGCCTGGGCATTGATTTTGTGCCTGGTGTTAGGTGCAGCAGTAGCGTTTGGAGGAACGAAGCTTTTTATTACACCGCAGTACGAAGCTACCTCCATGATCTATATTCTGTCAAAGAGTACGAGCATTTCCTCATATCTGGATGTACAGCTCGGACAGCAGCTGACAGTCGATTTTGAAACACTGGCAACAACACGTACCGTAGTTGAGACAGTCATTAATGAATTAGAGCTTGATACAACTTACGAACAGCTGAGCAATGATATTACGGTAGAAAACCCATCCGGAACACAGATCTTAAAGATTAAGGTTCAGAATCCAGATCCGGTTCTTGCAAAGGATATTTCCAATGCAATGTCTGAGGCAACCGCAAACCGTATTGCTGAGGTTATGATGACAGACAAGCCTACCATCGCTGATGTGGCTGTTACACCGGAACATCCGGTCAGCCCAAGCACTGCAAAGAATACTGCAATTGGTGGAATCTTAGGATTACTTGCAGCCGCAGCATTTATCATTATCCGTGCACTGATGGATGACACAATTGTCGATAAGGATGATGTGACGAAGTATCTTGGACTGACAACGCTTGCGTCTATTCCTTTAAATCAGGATGAAACATCAGGACGCCGCAGCCACAGAAAGAAAGTCAGCTAGTAAAGCATAAGAGTAGAAAGGGTCATACTTGGAATGAGTAGTCAGGAATATGATTTAAGTGAAAACAGAATCATCATTAAGGACAGAGAGCTGTCCTATGATGTAAATGAAGAGATGAAGGTACTTCGTACGAATATCCAGTTCAGCGGTCCGGATACCAAGGTTATCGTTATGACAAGCTGTATTGGTGGTGAGGGTAAAAGTACAACATCCATGAATCTTGCGATTGCACTTGCAGAATTACATAAAAAGGTCGTGTTAATTGATGCCGACCTCCGTAAATCAGTAATGGCAACAAATGTAGAGGGTGGTCTGCATAAAAAAGGACTTGCGCACTTCCTTGCAGGACAGGCTCCGATCGCAGAGGTGCTTCTGCCAACAAATATCCGTGGTCTGAATGTTATCCTTGCAGGTAACGTCATTCCACCAAACCCGGCAGAGCTTCTGTCTAATCCACTTTTAGACAAGACCTTACAGATCATGCGTAATAATTATGATTACATTATCATTGATGCGCCTCCGCTTGGACTGGTTGTTGACGCTGCAATCCTTGCAAGAGTTGCAGATGGGTCTGTGATCGTTATGCAGTCCGGTGAGATCAAATACCGCTATGCACAGACTGTAAAAGAGCAGCTTGCAAGCAGTGGATGTAAGATCCTTGGTGTCGTATTGAATAAGGTCGACTACAAGAAACAGGGTCGTTACTATGGTAAGTATTACGGTAAATACTATGGCAAATACTATGGTCATTATTACGGTCATTATTATGGGCATGATGATCCAAATGGCGGTGGAAGCAGAATTGCTGGAGAAAGTGTGAAGGATACTTCTGCCAAGCCGATTAAGAAAGAAATCTCAAAGAGTGAGATGATTAAGCAGGAAAGCGCAAAGCGCGAATCTGGCATCAGCCGTGCATCGAAGACTGCAAGAAGTGGGGAAGCTGCAAAGACAACGTCTGCTGCCAGAGGAACTTCTTCAAGACCAGCTGGTACAACTGCCAGAAAAACTGAAAAATAAACAGAATATAAATGCTATTATGTTTATAGAATGGAAAAGGTGCGGAAACGCACCTTTTCCTGTATGCTAAGATATGGTATGATGAAAAACAACGGTATGTCGATGCGCAGCTTGCAGTAAAAACAGCTTTATACCGATGCATAAATTGCAGTAATGCAAATGCAGCATGGAGCTGTGCGAAAAATAAAAGAAAAGAAATGAGGATGGATTTTTATGGGTAAATATTTTGGAACAGATGGGTTCCGCGGAGAGGCAAATAAAGTTTTAACAGCGGATCATGCATACAAAATCGGACGTTATCTTGGATGGTATTACAATCAGAACCACAAGGGCCGCATCGTGATCGGTAAGGATACGAGAAGAAGCAGCTACATGTTTGAGTATGCGCTTGTTGCTGGAATTACAGCTTCTGGTTCAGATGCTTATCTGCTTCATGTAACAACGACGCCAAGTATTGCGTATGTTGTCCGTACCGAGAATTTTGACTGTGGAATTATGGTTTCTGCAAGCCATAATCCATTTTATGACAACGGAATCAAGGTTATGGATGGAAATGGACATAAGATTTCAGCAGAGGTTGAGGCTGCCATGGAGAAGTACATCGATGGAGAGATGGGAGAGCTTCCATTTTCCTTCCAGGATAAGATTGGTGTGGCAAAGGACTATGCAATTGGCAGAAACCGTTATGTAGGCTACCTGATTTCGCTTGCAACAAGATCTTATGACGGTATGCGCATCGGACTTGACTGTGCGAATGGAAGTTCCTTTTCGATCGCAAAGAGTGTGTTTGATGCCCTCGGGGCAAAAACTTATGTAGTCGGCAATGAACCGGATGGAACGAACATCAATATGAGCTGCGGTTCTACGCATATCGAGAATCTGAAGAAGCTTGTCAAAGAGAAGAATTTGGATTGCGGTTTTGCTTTTGATGGAGATGCAGACCGCTGCATCGCAGTTGATGAGAATGGCAATGAGGTTCACGGCGATTTTGTTCTGTATGTATGCGGCAAATACTTAAAGGAATGCGGCAAGCTTCAGAATAATACCGTTGTCGCTACGATCATGTCCAACATGGGCTTATTCAAAGCGATGAAGCGTGAGGATATCAATGTCTGCGTAACAACTGTTGGTGACAAATATGTGAATGAGGCAATGGTTGCAAACGGCTACGTATTAGGCGGTGAGCAGTCTGGCCATATCATTTTCAGCAAACATGCTACAACCGGAGATGGTATTCTTACGGCAATCATGCTGATGGAAGTAATCTTAGAGAAGAAACAGAGCCTTGGTACACTCTGCAAGGGCTTACAGATGTTCCCACAGCTTCTGAAAAATGTGCGTGTTGAGGATAAGCCGGCAGCAGTCAATAATAAGAAGGTACAGGAAGCGGCAGAACGTATTACGGCTGCCCTTGGGGATGATGGAAGAATCCTGCTCCGCGAGAGTGGTACCGAGCCGGTAGTCCGTGTGATGGTTGAGGCTGCAACCGATGAGCTCTGCGAGAAATATGTTGATCAGATGATTGCAGTGATGAAAGAAGAAGGTCTTGTAATTTGCTAGAGATTTTATGGCATGACATCTCGGATGTTGTGATTTATATCCCGAATGGTGTGATGGTGGGACTGCTATGGATGCTTGTACATTTTGGCTACACAAAATATAATGGGAATCCATGGCGGTTCAGACAGGCTTTGATCCAGCTGCTTTTTGCCTGCTATGTTGTTGTCTTAATTAAGACAGCACTTTTAAGCCGGGAGCCGGGAAGCCGGAACGGGATTGATCTGAGGCTTTTTTCCACCTGGGGCTATACCCGTCAGGCACATGCATATGTGATAGAAAATATTATCATGTTTCTGCCATTTGGCTTTTTCCTGCCGTTTGTCCATAAGAAATCTACATTTCTGACAAGCTTTGGCTATGGCTTTTTCTTCAGCCTGTGCATCGAGACGATCCAGCTTCTTACGAAGCGGGGCTACTTTCAGGTGGACGATATCGTAACGAATACACTTGGCGCGTTGATTGGCTATCTGACTGGCAGGCTGCTTACCGGGATTTTGCCGGGTGGTTCCTTTGATATCCGGAAAGGAATTGCATCTGTTGTTCATCGTCGATCCGGCGGTCGTAAGGAGTTGTGATCCTTGCGATACAATAGAGAAGGAATATAAGCATGGCAGTGCTCCTTTCATAGTTTGTTTATTTTTCCCAGAGGTACGGTGGGTACTTTCTGGGAATTTTTCTTTATTTGATCCCAATTTCTCATGACTTAAGCTTTTTCTGGGGATATTGTGGGTACTTTTCAGTATTATGAGAGAAAAGTACCCAATAACCTTCACGATGGAAGGTGTGTGTCTGTTACAGCATATGAAAAGCATACCCAGATCATGTAGAATTTATACAAAGTGATACAGGAGCAGGTGACACACGAAGGGACATAGCGAATTCATGCATAACATTCCAGGCATCATCATAGAGCGGAAAAGCACGGAACGTGCGTTTTGCGAATGGCGCGTGTGAACTGTAACAATGTGTGAAAAAAATGTGTCAGTTTTCTTAAAAATATATTTACTTTTATGCGATGAAAGGATTAAAATAGTCATGGATTGTAGTCTGTGACTGCAGTACTAAAAACAAAGGAGAATTATGATTATGAAAGGAAGAAGTAAGCGTCTTCTGGCACTGCTTTTAGCGGCTGGTATGCTGGCAACACAGATTCCTGCATCCCCGCTTTTAGTTCAGGCAGAGACAAGCTCAGATGTCGATGCGGGATCTGAGGAAATGTCTGATTCGACAGTGGAAGATCAACAATCTGAGACTGAAGAATTGCAGAATGATGAGACAGAGTCAGAGACCGAAGAAGCCGAGCCGGCGAGCGAAGATTCGGAGACAGCAGAGTTGTCAGACACAGGAGCTATTTCGGATTCGACAATTGTGGCAACAACTGACGCACAGTATGCGATTCAACATGACGATCAGTGTCTGGATCGGTCAGATAATGAGGAATTATTTGATCTGATCGCACAGCAGTTGAACAAAACCGGTGAGACAATCAATATCACATATGGTGAAGTAAAAGGGATGACAAGCTTTGTGATTCCGGAAGATTCATCTGTGGAATATTTATATGGGATTAGTAAAATACTTCCAAATCTTACGGATCTGACAGTAAACTGTCATGTTATTTATAACTGGCATGCAATGCAAAGCAGATTGACATCACTGACCGTAAGACAGCCGAATGTCAGCTTTTCAGCGAGTGATCTCAGCAGTGAGACCGCGACATCGTTGCGTTCCCTGACAATTGAAGCGTCTGATGTGTCGATTGACCGGACGGATATGACCGGTCTGAATTCTTTACAGTTGCGTGGATTGGTGGGAAGAAGCTGGGAAGCAGCCGTTTCTGGTATGACACAGCTTGAAAACTTAAAGATTTCTTACAACATAGAAGACAGTTCATGGAATACGATCACACAGCTTTCCAATCTGAAAACACTTGATCTGTCCGACAATGACAGACTCACTACACTTCCGGCAGAAGTGAATAACCTTACAAAGCTTGAAAGTCTTAACGTAAGCAGATGTGGCTTGAAGAGTATTTCCGATATTACCGGTATGAGCAGTCTGAAAACATTAAGTATGGCAGAGAATACAGAGCTGTTAAAGCCAGAGGTTTTAAGCAAGATTCCAAAACTCTTTGCGGAGGATACCGAATGGGTAGAAGCCAATTTCGGTGAGGTTAATGAGGTTGTTACAACTGGAGATCAGGTATCACAGTATTATATTCCGGATCAGAATCTGTATGCATATTTATTGAAAAATGCTGACAGTGATGGTGATAATGTGATTTCTGTAAAAGAAGCACTGCAGTGCTCTTCTTTATATGGAACTATTGGAGAAGTTACTGATTTTACAGGATTAGCTTCCGTATTCAGAAACCTTGAGAGAGTGAATTTTGAAAGTGAGTTTCAGGACAAAGCGGTTGAAAAGAACTGCTATGAAGAGCTCAGCAAACTGGAAAATCTCCGTGATTTGACAGTATATGGTATTGATCAGGAGTCCTTTGATCTGATTTGTAATGGAAAAAGTAAACTGACCCGTCTGGATTACAGATATGGAACTGGCGATGATGATAAGGTTTTAAGTGTAAGCAGCATTGCCAACCAGACGGAATTAACAGATCTGTCTATTTCTCCAAAAATTAAAGACGTCGAAGCCTTAAATAATCTTACCAAGCTGAAAACATTAAGTATAAAGGAAATTGATAATGCTTCTTATGCATCGATCAAAACGGTTCTGGCAAAAGTAGAAGAACTGGAAATTCTTGATGTGACACAGGAATGCTTGGATGTATTAAGTGACTTAGACCAGTTGACACGCTTAAGAATTTGGGATTATACAAATTCAGATTCTATGAAAAAAGCTGATTTCAGCAAATTAAAAAATTTAACGCAGCTTGATTTTACAGCAGAGGTAGAGCAGGTAATTCTTCCTGAGAATGGAGAGCTGCAGTCTTTAACACTCCAGAAGCTGAATTATGAGTCGGATGATAAGATTCACGTAAAAAATCTGGATAAGCAGAGCAAGCTGGTTTCGCTTGCTTTATGTTGTACGGATGTTAAGAACCTGGATGAGATTTCCAAACTGTCAGAGCTTGGATCACTTTCCATTTCGTATGCAGATTTGACAGAAACAAAAGGCATCGGAAAACTGACTAAGCTTTCAGATCTTAGCCTTGAAAGAACAAAGCTGACAACGATTTCAAATGAGCTTGAGAATCTTACCGGACTTTATCGGTTTTATGTAAGAGGGAATAATGACCTTACGAGCATTCCGGACTGTCTTGGTAATTTTACCAACCTGAACCGTATTGCCATTACAGACAATAAGAAGCTTACAAGCATTGGAAATTCGATATCCAAGCTTACCAAAGTATATGAGCTCTATTTATACAACAATGCACTTACAAGCCTTCCGAATCTTCGTGGATTATGTACAGAAGAGGGATTGTTTGCCTATGGACATGGATATGAAACAACAGATGGTCCGTTACAGATCTGGGGCAATGAACTTTCCAGAGAGGCGATTGAAGCCGCAAATCTGACATCGGAATTTAAGGACAATGAAAACTGGATTCTGTATTCCATGTCAAGAAATAATTCGAATGGTCAGAATTACAGCTATGCAAGAGTTTATCCGGAACTGACTGACTCATTTATTACTTATTCACTGGAACATAATACAGGGGAGCTGGCAACGGTTGGAGATTATACATTATCGCCGGAGCTTTTGACCTATCTTAAGGACAACAACAAAGGCTTAACGCTTTATCTGTCTTCTGCTATGGATTCCAAGGTGAGTCTGGATTATGACATTAGTTCCTCCAAACTTGCAAATTGGAATGGAACCGATCCAATTGTTTTACATGCACCGAAGGAACAGCCGGAGAAGCTTGAGCAGTATGCAAAATACTTTACTGAAAATCCAATTTCCGTATTTGAGATTGAAGATTTTGCAGCTTATAAGGATCTTATGAGTGTCTTTATCCGGACTGCACAGGATGGTAATTATAAAATATTTGGATTGGACAAAGAGACTCTTGAGGAGCAGTTTGACTATTTCGCATTTTTCGGAAACAACAATAGTTCTACTTCATGGAATGGCGCCTTAAATGAGAATTTGTTCTATGTTCTCACAAATGAGGATACCTTCTACTCGAATAATATAAAGGGTAAGAAGTCCGGATATGCCAAAGCTGACAAAACTGGATATACACAGATGGTGGAATTCAAGAAAGGCAGCTATTCAGATGTTGAACTGACAGACGAATTTAAAAAGCTTTTATCGGATGCAAAGACCGGTGACACCTTAAAGGTTTATATTCCAAGAACATATTATCAGATAGACGATGATACTTTTAAGGTATTAAAAGAGAAAAAGATCAAATTGCAGGTAATGTTTGCAGGTGGACTGTTATCGTCATATAGCACCAGTGCAATGCAGATGATGGAGATTAATTCCTTTGACTATGCGAGCGGTCCAAGCCAGTATATAGGCACTTACGGTCTGTATTTTTCAGAGAATAACTCAACCTATGCACCGTATGCATTATTTAAAGGATCAAAAGTTTCCTATGTAGGAAAAAATGCAGATGCAAAATATTACGTAGGAAAAGACTGCACAAATGGTGAGGTATTCTATCAATACCAGATTGACTGGGAAAAACGTGAATGCAAATTAATTGGATCAAGTGAGGTTCAATATGGTTACCTTGAGGTTCAGCAAGCAGAAAATAGTTTAGATTCTACAATGCTTTTAACCAATAAAAAGCTTGAAAAGACAACATGGACAAAGGATGAAGAGGAACCAGATTATCCGGACAATCCAGATACACCGGATACACCAGGCACACCGGATACGCCAAGTACACCGGATAAACCAAGTACACCGGATAAACCAAGTACACCGGATACACCAAGTACACCGGATACGCCAAGTACACCGGATAAACCAAGTACACCGGATACACCAAGTACACCGGATACACCAAGTACACCGGATACACCAAGTACACCAGGAACAGATAACTCAGGAAACGTAACACCAGGCACATCTGGAGCCGCAGGATCGTCGTCAGCTTCAAGCTCGACAACAGAAGTAACACTTCCGAAAATTGATAAGACTGAGATTACAACGAAAAAGGGTGCACAGAGTGCTCCATCAAAAGTTACCAGCACACAGATCGTTGAAAAGGATCAGGCTGTCCAGACACTGGTAGAAAAAATGGCCAATACGATTCTTCCAAAGGTAGAGGTTATTACCAAAGATGAAGTGCCGGATACAACAGCAGACTTATTTGCACAGGCAAAGAAAAACAATAAGGACATTACTTTTGGAGTTGCAGATGATAATAACAATCTGTTGTATTCATGGAGTTTTGATTACAGTCTGTTAGATCCAAGCAAAATTAAGGATGAAAACCTTGTAAATGGCAAGATGAATCTTTCTATTTCCTTCGATTCGGATAGGAAAGAGAAGATCAAAGCATTAACAGGACAGACGAATGGATTATACATCACGATTGATGGCTACCATGGAGCGCTTCCAGGACCAGCACAGGTAAAGACCTACGTTGGTAATGAATACAAAAATGGTGATGTTGTATATCTGTATTATTATAATGAAGAAACTAATCGTATTGAATTGGTTGGTGGAAAGGGATTAACGGTAGAAGCTGGATATGTAACTTATACATTAACTCACTGCTCAACCTATTTCCTTTCAACAGATACACCGTCAACCTATGGAATTTCAACAACATCATCGGATGGAAAGAACGGTTCTGCAAAATCCGCAGACACCAGTGACAACAACATGCCATTCCTTCCGGCAGCAGGCGCAGCCATTGGAGTTGGAATGCTTGTATTTGCTGGAAAACGCAGGAAAGACAAAAAAGAGATCTAAATAACAGAAAATGACGAAAATAATCGTACTTTTTTCGTGATTCGTGTTTACTTATGATATGCTTTGCATTTATTATAGTTAATAGATGCAAAGCATATTTTTTTGCAGACAATGCAAAGGTATATCTGTACTACTACAATCCACAGACCAAGCAGCTTGAGAAGGCAGCAGAGTTTATTTATGTAGATGGATATGCAACCTTCGCTATGACACACTGCTCACAGTACCTTGTAACTGACAAGGAATTACAGGCAGCAGGCGTAGCAGCAAAAAGAAAGAAAAACGCATAATCTATTGAAGAAGAATCAGTTACCGAAATGAACCAATACACAAAAAGCCCTCTTTGGAGATAACTCCGAAGGGGGCTTTTAAAAACTTATTTTATGTATTTCTATGTGTTTTTCTGTGAAGGATATGTTAGAATGAAGGAAAATAAAACTGACAGGAGGCCTTAGAATGGGACAGTTTGTGAATCCGGATAACAGTGCGTTTGAAGTTGCACTAAATTCTGAAATTTATGTAGATAAGTCAGAAATGATCAGATATACAAACAGGGTTTTAAATACAAAACAGGCATGGATCTGTAACAGCCGGCCGCGAAGGTTTGGAAAATCCGTTACAGCAGATATGCTTGCCGCATATTACAGCAGAGGCTGTGATTCGAAGCAGATGTTTGAGAAACTGCTCATATCTAAGGATGAATCCTTTGAGAAGCATTTAAATGCATATGATGTGATTCATCTTGACATTCAATGGTGCATGGAACCGGCAGGAGAACCTCAAAATGTCGTTTCGTATATTGAACAGAAGGTGATTCGGGAGTTAAAAGAATATTATCCGAAAGTAATACCAGACCATGAGACCTCTCTTCCAGAGGTTTTATCTGGAATTCATGCAAGGGTTGGAACAAAATTTATTGTAATTATTGATGAGTGGGACGTTTTAATTCGTGATGCGGCAATGAATCAGAAGATACAGGAGGAATATATCAATTTTCTCCGTGGAATGTTTAAGGGGACAGAACCGACAAAATTTATCCAACTTGCATATTTAACAGGAATCCTTCCTATAAAAAAATTGAAAACGCAGTCGGCATTAAATAATTTTACCCAGTTTACTATGATAAGTCCAGGAAGAATGGCTCCTTACATTGGTTTTACAGAGCAGGAGGTCCGGGAACTTTGTAAAAAATATCAGAAAGATTTTTCAGAGGTAAAAAGATGGTATGATGGCTATCAGCTTGGTGATTATCATGTATACAATCCAAATGCAGTTGTAAGTCTTATGATGCAGGGGGATTTTCAAAGTTACTGGTCGCAGACAGGAACCTATGAATCCATTGTTCCGTATATCAATATGGATTTTGATGGATTAAAGACAGCGATTATTGAAATGTTGTCCGGAACAAGGGTAGGGGTAGACGTAAATTCTTTTCAAAATGATATGGTCAGTTTTACAGACAAGGATGATGTACTGACACTGCTCATTCATCTGGGATATCTGGCATACGATCAGAAAACACAGATGGCATATATTCCAAATGAAGAAATTATTCAGGAATTTGTCACGGCAACAAAACGAAAAAAATGGAATGAACTACAGAAGTTTCAAATGGAGTCAGAAGCTCTTTTGGAGGCTACATTGGATCTGGATGAGGAGAGGGTGGCTGAACAAATAGAGAAAATTCATACGGAATATGCGTCTTCTGTTCAATATAATAATGAAAATTCATTAAGTAGTGTATTGACGATTGCCTATTTGACTACGATGCAGTATTATTTTAAACCGATTCGGGAAATGCCGGCTGGAAGAGGATTTGCGGATTTTATCTATATTCCGAGAAAAGAATTTTCAGCGGAATACCCGGCTCTTGTTGTAGAGTTAAAATGGAATCAGCATGCAGATTCAGCAATCCAACAGATTAAGGAAAAGAAATATCCGTCATCAATTGCCGGGTATACAGGAAGCATTCTGCTTGTTGGAATCAGCTATGATAGGAAGAGTAAGCAGCACGAGTGTAAGATTGAAAAGCTATAAGAAAAACTCCGGCCTAGTGCCGGAGTTTTTGCATAAGCAGTTTGAGATATCCAAAGAAAAATTCATCGCGAAGAAGAAGCAGCATGGCAAAATAC
>CAKRLN010000018.1 GCA_934359535.1 uncultured Lachnospiraceae bacterium | reverse complement strand
GTATAAGGCTGGTGTATACAGCGAAGAAGAGGCAAAGACACTTGCAGCAGATGAGATTCGTGAAATGCGCTATGGAGACAGCGGATATTTCTGGGTAGACCAGTATGATGGAACAAACGTTGTGCTGCTTGGAAGTGATACCGAGGGTACAAACCGTATGGAGACAAAGGATGCCGATGGGTATCAGATGGTAAAGAATATTATCAAGGTGGGCCAGGAACCGGATGGTGGCTTTACCGATTATGTATTCCCGAAAGAAGGAGAGACAGAAGCTTCTCCGAAGCGTTCCTACAGCAAGTCCTTTGAGCCGTTTGGATGGGTTATCGGAACCGGTAACTATACGGATTATATTGATGATCAGATTGCACAGCTCCGCAGTGATTTTACAGCAGATATTGATGCGAGCCGGAACCAGTTTATTTTACTTGTTGTTATCGTGGAAGCAGTTATGATTGTGCTTTTACTTATGATTATAGTCAGCATTGTAAAACCACTGAAAAAGAGTCTTGGTTATATCAACACACTGGAAAAGGGAGATTTCTCCCAGGCGATGGATGATATGTATTTAAAACGCAGGGATGATTTTGGAATGCTTTCAAGATCCTTAGAGGCGATGCGTTCCGAGATGTCCGGACTGATCGGAAAGGTGAAAGAGGAAGCCATTGAGATTACCGGTATGGTTCAGGTGATTGATAAGAATGTCCAGGATCTTGATGGAGAAATCGAGGATGTTTCGGCAACCACAGAGCAGCTTGCAGCAGGTATGCAGGAGACAGCGGCATCTTCAGAGCAGATTAGTGCCATGTCCCATGAGATTGAGGATGCGGCAAAGGGAATTGCAACACGTTCCCAGGATGGTGCGACGGAGGCTGATGAGATCCGTGAACGTGCAACAAAGATCAAAGCGGATACCGAAGAGAATGATAGGCGGACAAGAGAGATCCATGAGGAGATCAATGAGAGTCTGACTAAGGCACTTGAGGACATTAAGGTTGTAGATCAGATCGGTGTGCTCGCAGAATCGATTATGGACATTACCGGACAGACGAACCTGCTTGCATTAAATGCTTCAATTGAGGCAGCAAGAGCCGGAGAGGCAGGAAAAGGCTTTGCGGTTGTCGCAGAAGAAATCCGCGTACTTGCAGAGCAGTCTAAGGCAACGGTCAGCCACATTCAGGAGGTTACCGAGAATGTTACAAGAGCCGTTGACAACCTTGCCGGAGATTCTGCAAAGCTTCTTGAATTTGTCGGAAATGATGTCGTAAGCAGTCTTGAGAATTTTGGTAAGATGGCAGAGTCTTATAATGCGGATGCAGCAAATGTAGATTCGCTTGTAACAGATTTCTCTGCATCCTCTGAGGAGCTTTTAGCTTCCATCAGTGGTGTAATGGATGCAATTAATGATGTCAGCAAAGCAGCAACCGAGGGTGCAACCGGAACAACCGATATTGCACAGAAGAATACGGCCGTTGCCGAGCGTGCATCGGAGATCAAGGACAAGGCAGCAGCAGCCTATGCTTCCGCAGAAGAGCTGAAGAAGAATGTTGAGAAATTTATCGTATGATAGGATAGGATTGCGTAAGTTGCATTGCAACGGAGCAATTCGTGTATGATATGAGAACCATACGGATACGGGAAAAGGGCTTCGCAGGTCATGCGGAGCTCTTTTCAACTTATTATATTAGGGGAGTAAGAGTAAGAAAATTGTAACTTTTATATGTTATAATCAATAGTATTTTGGAAAAATTCTTTGCTATTTAGTCGGAAAGGACTATAATGAATTTACATGGGGAAAAGAGAAAAACAGGAGGAATTGCTTATGAAAACAAAGCGCAAGCAGATATCGCAGGAGATATCAATTCGAATCCTTTCAGTCATCATTACGATTTTTGTGCTATTTTGTACAATCGTTGCAGTTATGATCGGAAACATCAGTTTAAGTTCACAGAAGAATGAGCTTGAGCTTCAGTCTAAGTCCGCAGGGAACGAGCTTGGCACATTTTTTAAGAAGTACACGACAATTGTAGACCAGATGGCATTAAACCCGGATATCCAGGATATTATGACGGATACGAAAAAGGGTGATTCCATCAAAGATGCGGAGCTTTACACAGAAGTTTTTGCAGAGCTTCAGGCAGATCAGGCATATGACAGCGACAATATTTTAGCTACCTGGATCGGAGACATTGATGCGAATGTCCTCACACAGTCGGATGGCTATACAAGTGACAGTTCCTTTGATATTACATCAAGAGAGTGGTATCAGGTAACCCAGACCGGAACATCTATGCTTACGAATGCGTATACGGATGCAAGTACCGGAAAGCTGATCCTAAGCGCAGCGGCACCGGTTTATGACAGATCTGGTAAGACAGTTGTTGGAGTTGCGGGACTTGATATCGCATTGGATCATATTAATGAACTGTTTGCGTCCTATACAGTTGGAGACACTGGGTATGTGATTCTTCTTTCTGAGGATGGAACGTTTATTTATCACCCGAATTCGGATTACCAGTTAAAGACACTAAAGGATGTTGGCGTTAGTGATCAGATCATCAATGCTTTGCAGAGCAAAGAGAGTACAACGGTAAAATATAAGATTGGAAACAGCAAGCGGTTTGGTTATATCGGAAATATCGAAGATACAAATTATTATGTATTAAGCTGTCTTCCTTCCGGAGAGTATTATTCAAGCCTTGTAAAATGCATTATCCTAACGATTCTGCTGGCCCTTGTTGGACTTATTATTATTGTTCTTTCCATCCGCAAGGTTTCTGCTTCAATCACAAAACCGATCATTGGATTAAACGATGTTGCACAGGAGCTTGCACAGGGCAATCTGGATGTCGAGCTTAAGGTAAGGTCCGACAATGAGATCGGGGAGCTTGCAGATTCAATCCAGCTTACGGTGAACCGGCTTAAGGAATACATCAATTATATTGATGAAATCTCCTATGTACTCAACCGTATCGCAGATGGCAAGCTGAAATTCCAGTTAAAGTATGATTATACAGGAGACTTTGTGAAGGTTAAGGATGGAATGCTGAATATTTCCAAGTCTCTTCAGGAGATCATTGAGAATATTCTGGAAGGATCGGAGCAGGTATCTTCCGGAGCAGATGATCTTGCGAAGGCTGCACAAAGTATTGCAGAGGGCGCAAGCACGCAGTCCGCTTCCATTGAAGAGCTGGTTGCTACTTCAACTACAGTCATGGAGCAGGTAAAGGAAAATACCGAGGATGCCAGAAAATCTGTTTCCCAGACGAATGAAGTCAAGAAGATGATGGAGAATAGTACTGAGCAGATGAATCAGATGATGGAGGCTATGAATAAGATTACGGAGACTTCCAATGAAGTTGTCGGAATCATCAAGACGATTGAGGATATTGCAGATCAGACAAACCTGCTTGCCCTAAATGCTTCGATTGAGGCTGCAAGAGCCGGAGAAGCCGGAAAAGGCTTTGCGGTTGTTGCATCCGAGATCGGATCACTGGCAGAGGGAAGCTCGAAGGCTGCCAATACGACAAAGGATCTGATCGGGGTATCGATTGAGGAGATTGAGAAAGGAAATCAGCTTGCAACAGCCGTTGTGGAATCCATTGCAAAGGTTATGGAGGCTGTCCAGTGTGTCAATAAACAGATCGAAAAGAGTGCGGACAACTATGTCCTTCAGGAACAGAGCATGGAACAGATCGAGCTTGGAATTGAAGAGATTTCGAGAGCGGTAGAGGATAATTCTGCGGCATCGCAGGAAGCCTCTGCAACATCTGAGGAGCTTGCAGCACAGGCAACAACCTTAGAGGAACTTGTGAACCGTTTTGATCTTACGGACGAGCACAAAACGGCAAGTCAGAATCCGGAGAACGAAGCGGAAACAGAAGCATAAAATGATAGAATGTGATCCGAATGTAAATTGGCTGGATCAAAAACTCAACCCGGGAGGCAGGAATGCCTTCCGGGTATTTTTATACATAATTTACAAAAATAAGTTACGAAAATTATCTAAAATTTCTGGTTCTTTTGTCACATAAAAAATCGTAGTATGGTAGAAAGTGCCAATTTTCAGACGATTTATTCTCCTTTTTGACTAATTGACGAAAATTCACGAAAAATATTATAATGAAGTTGCGAAAAAATACGAAAATATTTCGCAAAGGAAGGGAGAATGAAGATGAGAAGAATTCCAAAAAGGGGGATGAGCCTGCTGCTTGCCGCAGCGATGGTTGTGACTATGTTTCAGACATTGCCAGGAACCGTCATGACTGTAATGGCAGACAGCGGATTAACCCCGAAGGTCTCGGATCTGGTACAGCTTCAGATCGGAGATACGAAGACAGACATGGCGCTTTACATGAATGGCGTCTACGAGTCAAAGGTAACAGTTCTAGAAGGAACAACTGACGTTTCGCTGCTCGTAAATGGCGAGAAAACTGACGTCAAAGACAGCGTGAAGGCAGACGGAGAGCAGGACGTATACTTCCGTTTACAGGATGGGGAATTAAAGGATTCTGTAAATAACGGTATCGTACATACCGCAGCGCTGACCGGTAACTTTAGCGGATTAGAGTTTGTTGATGAAAATAATGATAGATATGATATTGAAGGCTGGAAACCGGAGGATCCAAATGGAGAGCTGGATTACATCGGTGGAGGAATGTATGAAAGAACATTCCTCATGAAAGAGCTGGCAGCTGATGTAGAGATTGCAGATGGTGGTTATAAAATTTCTTTTGATGATGGCTGGGACTATTCCATTGGTAATGGAGATTCCAATATTGAAGTAACCATTCCAGCAGGAACAACTGCATGGACTGTGCTTGTCGATGAAGTAAACCAGAAGGTTTATGATTCCGTCAGAACACCGGAATTTGAGATTGCGCAGAACAGTGGTGCAATCAAAGGGAACCTTGCCACAAGCGTATCCCTGATCGGAACAGCAAGAGGTGGAAATGACTGGGAGGCAGAAGCAACCGGATATGAGTTTACCCGTATTTCGGATACCCTGTACCGTTACCAGAAAACCTTTGCAAAAGGAACCTATGAATATAAATGTGTATTCAATTATGCAAACTGGTATGAAGCTGAGGACGGTAACCGCGGGCTTGAGGTTACAGCAGATAATACCCAGGTCGTATTCCTTTACGATACAACAACTGGACTGCTTACGGACAGTGTCAACAATGCCGATGCCGTAGCAGAAGCACTTGGCATGAAAGCAGCACCAGTGAAGCCGGAGGTGACAACACTTGCAAACGGTGCAGTGCGTTTCACAACCGTAGCAGATCAGGCAAAGAGCGTTTCCCTCTGCTATGCGGTAAAAGGGGATGCGGCTAAAGCAGATGCATGGACAACCGTAGAGTGTAAGAATAACAATAAGGGCGCATTCGTATCCGGGGATATTTTCCCAGGAGATGCGGAAACAGAGCTTGTATACTACTATGTCGTAGATGGCAAAAACACATTGGACAGTGCAGCTGTGGACAAGATCAAAGTAAACGGTGTGGAATGTGGACAGTATACAAAAGATGCATTTGAAGGACGTCTTGTAAATGTAGCGGGAACCTTCCCTGGACCAAGCTGGGATGCTGCATCGAATACAATGACTTATAAGGGAAATGGCTTATATGAGTATACCTTTCAGAATGTACCGGCAGCAAATTATCAGTTCAAGATTGCAATGGGATCATGGAGTGAGAACTATGGTGCAGATGGAATCGCAGATGGAAGCAACATTTCTGTAACCGTTCCGGAAGCACAGGATGTTACGATCTACTACAATGATTTCAGCCACCGTGCAGTTACAAGTGTTAATTATGTATTTGCAGATGTGACATTATCCGGAACCGGAATTCCAGAAGGAACAAAGCTTACGGATTCTGGATTAGTCGGAATTTATTCTGTGGCAGTCAGCATGAAAAAAGGAACCTACGATGACATTAAGATCACATACAACAAGAAGGATTACAAGTTTGACACCGTAAAGGTAGATGAGGATAAGGAAGTTTCCTTCTATTTTGATCCAAGCTCAGAGATCTATTATTGTGGTGCTTCAAGTACTCCGGTCGAAGAGGATAAGATCAGCTATGATTCTAAGGACAGCAGCTGCAAGAGTGTTTATGGTGCAGTCGCAACCGGAGAAGATGTGACATTTACATTAACAACCGGAACGGATATTACAAATGCCAAGATGGTATTTAAGGGCGTAGAAGCCAAGAACCTTGACATGAAAAAGGATGGGAAAGCTGAGAATGGCAGCCAGAAATGGTCTGTTACAACAAGCTTTAACACAATTGGTGAAAACAGCTATTATTTTGCAGTATCCAATGGTTCCACAGTAAAGATTTATGCAGATGATGACGGATACTATGGAACAGGTATGGTAACCGATCTGACAAGCATTACACCGTATGACTTAGTTGTATATCAGAGTGGTTATGAGACACCGGATTGGATGAAGAATGCGGTAATCTACCAGATCTTCCCGGATCGTTTCTATGATGGAGACCTTACCAATGATTTCGCACAGACATCGGCAAGAGGTGCTGAGGATTATGAGTATGTCAGTGACTGGTATACATTCCCGGAAAATCCGGAGCAGGAAGACCTTCTTACCAAAGAAGAGTATAAAGCAGCTGGAGCGTTCTACGGCGACGGCAATTGGAGCAATGAGATCTATGGTGGAGATTTAAAGGGTATTACCGAAAAGATTGATTACTTAAAGGCACTCGGTGTTAATGTCATCTACTTAAACCCGGTATTTTCTTCTATTTCCAGCCACCGTTATGATACAAGTGACTATGAAAAGATCGATCCAATCCTTGGAGATCTTGGAGACTTTGATGAGCTTGTCCAGGTAGCGGAAGAAAATGATATGCATGTCGTATTAGACGGTGTATTTAACCATGTATCGGATGATTCTAAGTACTTTGACCGCTATTACAAATTCTTAGAAGCAGGAACCGACAAGGTAGGAGCATATCCTTACTGGGCATATGTATATGATACCATGTCTGAGCAGGGCGTAAGCCAGGCTACCGCAGAGGATATGGCAAAGAAATATTTTGCAGATAATTATGGAATCACAGACTTCTCATATACAGAGTGGTTTGCGGTAAACAATGACTTTATGACAGATGATGACGGCAATGTAACAAAAGATACAATCGGACAGAGAGCCGGTAAGAATGTATACTCTTACGAAGGCTGGTGGGGTTATGACAGCATGCCGGTTATCAAGTCCACAAATGGCTCTGAGTATCAGACCGGAAACTGGGCAGATGAGATCATTGGAAACGATGACAACACAAGCGTAACACAGTACTGGTTAAGTGAAGGCTCCAATGGATGGCGTCTTGATGTTGCAAATGAAGTATCGGATGAGACATGGCAGCATTTCAGAAAGTCTGTAAAAGGACTGGACAGTGATGCAGTCATTATCGGAGAGATCTGGGATGATGCAACCCAGTATTTACTCGGAGATATGTATGATTCCGTTATGAACTATGTATTCCGGAATGCTGTACTTGGCTATGCAAAGGGTGGAAATGCATCTGATGCAATGAAGACCTTAGAGAAGATCAGGGAGCGTTATCCAAAAGAAGCGTTCTATGCAATGATGAACCTGGTAGGTTCCCACGATACCGCACGCGTATTATCTTACCTTGACGGTATTGATGATGACAGAAACCAGAAGGATGTTGATTCTGCATTCCCAACCTATGAGAAGACTTCAGACACAGCAAAGCAGAGACAGTATGTAGTATCCTTCTTACAGTTTACCTATGCAGGTGCTCCAACCATTTACTATGGTGATGAGATCGGAATGGTAGGTGCAGATGACCCGGATGACAGACGGGCATTTACCTGGGGACAGGGTAACAAGGAGCTTGTAAACTGGTATTCCGGACTTGCTGCGATCCGTAATGAGTACAGCACGCTTCGTACCGGAGATGTTGAGCCAGTTGACTGTGGTTCGGAAAATATCTTTGCCTTTGTAAGAAGTGACGAAGATGATCGTCTTCTTGTTCTTGCAAATAACAGCGAGAAGGAACAGAGCGTAACACTGGATGCCGAAGCTATTGATATGGATGTAACTGCGATGAAGGATCTTATCTCCGGTGATACCGTAAAAGGAGCTGATGGAACGGTTACAGTAACGGTTCCGGCATACAGAGGAATGATCTTAGAAGAGACAGATGAAGCAGCAAGAGAGCTGAACCATGATTATTTTGATGAGACAAGACCGGAAATGAATGCACTTGCAGCAGCATTTGATGAAAAAGGGCTGATTGATTCTACACCAAGAGAAGAATTACAGGCAGTTCAGTCCGCAAGCGTAACATTAGACCAGAGCACACTTTCTGTAGCAGCAGGAAAGACAGCCAAGCTTCAGGCATCGGTAGTAGACGGAGATGGAAATACACTTTCCGGAACTTATGCAGCAGTAGAATGGATTTCTTCAGACGAAAGCGTAGCAACAGTTGATGAAAATGGTGTTGTAACCGCAGTAAAGGAAGGAAATGTAACAATTACCGCAACAGCAAAATACAGTGCTGGCAGACCGGAAGCATCCTGCACGGTTACGGTAACGAAAGCAGAAGTAAAGGATGATCCAAAGAAGGATGATCCAAAGAAGGATGATTCAAAGAAGGATGATCTAAAGAATAATGATCCAAAGAAGGATGATGTCCAAAAAGATGAACCGGAAATTACAACACCGGACAAGAAAACGGAACAGGTAAAACAGGACAAGCCAGCTCAGGAGACAAAACAGCCAGCAGCTGAGGCTCCGAAGGCAGAACAGAAAAACACGGAACAGAAAGCTCCAAACAGTGGAGATGACCAGTATCCGATTGCATATCTGATTCTGATCGGCTTTGCGGGAGCACTGACAGCGACAGCTGCATACCGCAGAAAGAGAGTATGAGTTATTGTGCGTTTTTGCGAATGTATGACTATCGTTTTGAACCGTTACAATAAAAGATAAAATTTGTGCAGGCATGCGCGTGCCAGCAGAAATCAATCAGGCAGGGAGCAGCTTCTTTATAAACCAGGGAGGCTGCTTCTTGTGTTATATATTTCACGATTTCTTCTGTTGAACTTGGGGGCACACAATGGTATGATAAGAAGCGGTAAGAGATTTTACGAAACGGAGGCAGAGGCATGATCAAAGGAATTCATCATGTATGCATAAAATGTAATAAAGAAGAAATCGGGAAGGTAAAGCAGTTCTACGGTGAGGTGCTTGGTCTTCCGATTGTAAGAGAATGGGGAGAAGAGGATACAGAAGGATTTATGTTTGATACCGGAAGCGGGATTATTGAGGTGTTTACGAATGCAAAGGAGTCTTTGGAACAGGGGGCAATCCGGCATTTTGCTTTTGCAGTTGATGATACGGATGCATGTATCCGGATGGTGAAGGCAGCAGGATATCCGGTAACGGTAGAACCAAAGGACGTTGTGATCGCATCGAATCCACCATTTCCAATCCGTGTGGCATTCTGCATTGGACCGGTTGGCGAGGAGATTGAGTTTTTCCAGGAGAGAGCATAACGAGGCAGAGTGAGGGACGAGTATGAACATTTTATTTTTTCTGACGCCGAAGGACGAGGTAGCACATGTCGATGAGGGGGATTCTCTGCGTCAGGTTTTAGAGAAGATGGAATATCACGGTTATTCTGCAATCCCGCTTCTTGCGAAGGATGGAAAATACATCGGAACGATCACAGAAGGGGATCTGCTCTGGGAGATGAAGGAGAAGGATTTTCCAGATTACCGTAGAATGGAGAAGATACCGATTGTGGATGTGAAGCGTCACAGGGATAATGAGGCAGTGAATGTGCAGGAATCCATGGAGAATCTGTTTGAAAAGATCATTAACCAGAACTTTGTTCCGGTTGTGGATGATCATGAGGTTTTTATCGGAATTATTACAAGAAAAGATGTGCTTTTATATCTTGGGAAAAAGGGGCAGGCGTGATGTTTCACAAGAAACAGTATATCTACAGTGAAACCCAGGGTGTCTGTCACGTGGAGAATATTGTACAGCTAAAGCGTGGAAAAGGAACACAGATTCCCTATTATGTATTAAAGCCAGTGTATGGCAGTGAGCATGTCTCTTATATTCCGGTGAATAATCATAAGGTGGAGCTTAGAACGTTGTTTTCCGCAGAGGAGGCGAAGACGATTCTGGAGGATGAGGCACTCCAGGAGAATCAGAATCTGCAGAATGCAGCAGCCTTTGTGCTTCAGCAGATGAAAGGGCAGACATAAGGAAAGGAAGAGAATGTATGCAGTCAAAAGGACCAGTGATCAATAAATTTGTTCTGGGGGAGAAAGAGGTCGAGGGAAGGAACGCGCGTTTTACATATGACCGTGGAAGCTATTCGATCATCGAGGTAGTAAGTGAGGAGGAACAGAATCTTATCTACAAATCGAAAAATTCCCAGGAAGCATATACAAAATGGAATGTATATATTGGCAGAAAAAAAGAACGTGTACCGCGTAATCAGGACGCAAATAAGACGAACGACAGGAAATGATTCCTGCCGTTCTTTTTTTACATTTACAAAAAGTAAAATTAATACTATAATTAAGCTAAAATCATATTAATTTTTACTTGAAAAAGAAAGCAAGGGTTTTTTCAGGGAAAAAAGGAGAAGGGAAAGGGGAAGCAATGGACAATAACAGAAAATTTACAGCATTCCGAAGGCTTACGGATAACCGTTTTTTAAATCTGTATGAAATGGATGCACTGACGAGAAGTGGAAAGCCGTTTCACTATTATTTTGCCTCCAGGGAACCGGAAGAGCAGATCAAGCTGAATACACATGCGGACCGGGCAACGGGAATGGCTGTTTTTGCGGTGACAAGAGAGGCTCCACACCGGCTTGTGATGATAAGGCAGTACCGGTATCCGATGGATGAATATCTGTATGAGCTGCCTGCCGGACTGATTGAGGAAGGCGAGACAGATGCGGATGCGGCAGTTCGTGAGATGAAGGAGGAAACCGGACTTACGCTTACGGTGTATGAAGGAGGAAATCCAAATCTCAGGAAACCGTTTTATCTTGCACAGGGACTTTCGGATGAGCTCGACAGTACTGTGTTTGGCTACGCGGATGGAGTAATTGATAAAAGTGCGATGGAAGACAGCGAAGACATCGAGGTACATCTTGTTGATAAAAAAGAGGCACTCCGCATTTTACAGGAGGAGAAGCTTTCTATCCGGGCAGGCTATCTGCTTATTCAGTTTCTGCATCTGGATGAAAAGGAGCCGTTTTCATTTTTACACATATAAATTAGAAAAAGGAGGCCGCTATGGCAGTTAAATTTGATGAAAAAACCAGATTATTCCAGCTGGATACAAAAAATACCAGCTATGTAATCGGAATTGTAGATAAAGAAAATTTTGTGGGACATGTATATTATGGAAAGAAGCTTAAGACACAGGATCTGACCTACCTGATGCGCATTTATGAGGCACCGTTTGTTCCATCGGAGAATAACCGTGACCGTACATCCTTCTTAGATGCGTTTCCGATGGAATATCCGGGAAATGGTCTTGGAGATTACAGAGAGAGCGCAATCGAGATTGCGACAAAAGCAGGACATACCGGAGTATCTGTTTCCTATGAATCATATGAGCTTATAAAAGAGAAACCGGAATTAAAGGGACTTCCATCTACTTTTTCCGGAGAGGAGAGCACAGAAACCCTGATCCTTCATTGCAGGGATCTTGTATTAAATGTAGCAATCGATCTGATTTATACGACCTTCGAGGAAGAGGACGTAATTACAAGAAGTGTTATGATCCGGAATGACAGCAGTGAGGAACTGTACTTAAATAAAGTATTTTCCAGCAGCTTTGATATGGATGACGAAGATTATGAGATGATCACACTGCATGGCTCCTGGGCAAGAGAGCGTCAGATTGAGTATCGCCAGATTGGATATGGCAAGCAGAGTGTTGGCTCAATCCGTGGCGAAAGCTCCCACCAGGAGCATCCGTTTCTTGCGCTCAAAGAAAAGAGTGCGACACAGGAGCATGGCAGCGTGTATGGTATGCACTTTGTATATTCCGGCAACTTTCTTGCACAGGTGGAGAAAAATCAGTTTGATGTACTGCGCCTGACAATGGGGATTCATCCGGAGCATTTCTGCTGGAAGCTGGAGCCGAAGGCTGAATTTGTGGCACCTGAGGTGGTATTGACCTATTCCGGAAACGGCCTTGGACAGATGACACGTAATTATCATGATATGTACCGGAAGCATCTGATCCGCGGGGAATATAAGGATAAGAAACGCCCGATCTTAATCAATAACTGGGAAGCAACCTATTTTGATTTTACAACAGACAAGCTTCTTGATATTGCGCGTCAGGCATCGAAGCTTGGAATTGAGATGCTTGTTATGGACGATGGCTGGTTCGGTCACAGAAATGATGACAATACAAGTCTTGGAGATTGGTTTGTAAATGAAAAGAAAATTGATGGCGGATTGAAGTATCTTGTTGATGAGGTCAATAAGCTTGGTATGAAATTCGGTATCTGGTTTGAGCCAGAGATGATCTCACCGGATTCCGAGCTGTATCGTGAGCACAGCGACTGGGCAATCCAGATTCCGGGAAGAGTCGGAAGCCTTGGACGTAACCAGTACGTACTTGATTTTTCCAGAAAGGAAGTGCGCGACTACGTTTATGAACGTGTGGCAGAGGTACTCCACAGCGCCAATATTGAATATGTAAAATGGGATATGAACCGTCAGTTATCGGACCTTGGAAGTGCAGCACTTCTGGCAGATGAGCAGGGAGAGCTGTTCCATCGTTACGTTCTTGGTGTATATGAGCTTCAGGATAGACTGATTCATGAATTTCCACATCTGCTGTTAGAGAACTGCTCTGGCGGGGGTGCAAGATTCGATCCGGGAATGTTATATTACAGCCCACAGATCTGGTGCTCAGACGATACCGATGCGGTAGAACGCCTGAAAATCCAGGAGGGTACTGCGCTTATATACCCATTGTCCTCTATGGGGGCACATGTTTCCGACTGCCCGAACCATACGGTAGGACGGGTGACACCATTTGAGACAAGAGGCTTTGTTGCGCTTGCAGGAACCTTTGGCTATGAGCTTGATGTTACAAAGATTCCAGAAGAGGATCGGAATATGATTCCGGGACAGATTGCAATGTATCATAAATACAATGATCTGGTACGTGAGGGTGATTATTACCGTATTGCGTCTTATAATGAGAATCATGAATATGACTGCTATGAGGTGGTTTCTAAGGACAAGGAAGAGGCACTTCTTACTTTCGTACAGGTGCTTGCAAGACCGAACTGCCACAGCAGAAAGATCCGTCTGCAGGGCTTAAAGGCAGATGGCATGTATGAGGTTTCTTATGAAAACCGCGAGGGTGAGAAGGAGACAAAATGCTATGGCGGTGATGCTCTGATGAATGCTGGGCTTCTGATCGCCAGTGTATTTGGAGATTACCATGCAGAATTGATCCATCTGACATTGAAAAAATAAGAAAAAGAGTTTAAAATAAATCCGGATTAATATCAGGATGAAATTAAAGGAGTAGAGATATGGCGAAGGCAGTGAAGCTGGCAGATATTGCGGAGAAGGTGGGCGTCAGTACGGTTACCGTTTCGAAAGCTTTATCGAATCAAAAGGGTGTCAGTGAGGAACTCCGGGCAAAGATCAAGGAGCTTGCAGACGAGATGGGCTACAAACAGCCATCTGCAATCCGGAGGGAGCGCACACAGAAAAGTTATAATATCGGAGTCATTATATCAGAAGTTTTCTTAGGAAAATATGATTCCTTTTACTGGCAGATGTATCAGATGGTCACGACAAAGGCCTCGGCAAAGGGCTGTTTTACACTTCTGGAAGTAATCTCGAATGAAGCGGCAGAAAATGATCAGATTCCAATGCTTGTACAGGAGCAGAAGGTGGATGGACTGATCGTGGTTGGACGCCAGAGAGAACGGTATATCCAGAATCTTGAGAAAAATGTGGATGTTCCGATGGTGTATCTTGATTTCTGCAATGAGGAAGAGACTTGTGATGCAGTAATTTCAGATAGCTATTATGGGGCATATAAGCTGACGAACTATCTGTTTGCGATGGGACATAGAAAGATTGCATATGTCGGAACGTTAAAGGCAACCGGAAGTATTACAGACCGGTATTTCGGCTATTGTAAATCGATGCTGGAGCATGGCTTTACCGTACATGATGACTGGGTAATCCCGGATCGTGATCCAGCGACCGACCAGATCGATCCTGTGAACCTGATGCCGATGCCGGAGGATATGCCGACGGCATTTGTATGTAACTGTGACGTCTGTGCGAATGAGCTGATCCACAAGCTGGAGGGACTGGGATACCGTATACCGGATGATATTTCAGTTGTCGGATATGATAATTATCTGTTCCCTGGGCTCAGTGATATTGCGATCACAACCTATGAGGTTGATATCAAGGAAATGGCAAGAAGAGGTGTGAATCTCTTAATTAAGAAAATGAATGGAGATCCGTATCACAAGGGAATCTCAATTGTAGAAGGACATCTGGTGTGCAAGGACAGCGTAAAGGATATTAATAAAAAGTAAAAATCAGCGTAACCTGGGAAGCTTCCCAGGCTGCGCTTTTTGTATTTTAGAAGCTGTTATGAATGTGAGCAGTATGAAAGGGTCAGCGCAAATCGACAGAGATATGGTTTTTGCGGAATTGAAGTGGAGTGACGCCGGTCAAACGCTTAAATAAATTGATAAAGTGGTTTGTGTTGTCAATGCCGACAGCAGATCCAACCTCATGAACCGGGATTGTGCTTGAAAGAAGCAGTTCTTTTGCATGTACGATGCGAAGCTCATTTAAAAACTGAAGAGGTGGTTTACCGTAGAACTGCTTAAAATCATGGCTGAATTTATATTTGCTGACACCGTGCCATTCAACAACATCATCAAGCTCAAAGGATAAGGCGTAATGTTCTTCAAAATGTCTGCGTACCTTAAGCAGATAAGCGGGAATTGGCTGGGAATTCTGGTTGGCGGGAAGCATTATTGTCTGATGAAAGCCTGTCATAAGCTCAGTCAGGTACTGGTGGCTTAAAAAGTGGAAGGCTTCGCAATCCGTGTGTTCCATAGCGGATGGAGAAAACGAATCGATGATATATGAAATCTGACTTAAAAAAGCAGGAAGGACGTTGTGGATCACACAATAGCCGGAAGAAGCAATTTCAGGAGTCAGATATTCGGAGAGCAGGATACCGTGAAACAGGATCAGATCAAAAGTGATTCCAGATGTTTCTGAGGAAAGGGAAAAGCTGGTTTCTGCGTCAACAAAAAGAATCTGGTTGTCTGAGATTGTCTGATGAAAGGCGGTGAGCTGCCCCTTCTGCACATGGATGAGAACCGCAGCGTCCGGAAAACAGAGATCTTCTATATGAAAAGGGCGGGGTGAGGAAAAGCTCTCCGCATGGTACAGATGAAAAAAGAGAGGATGATCTTCTGTTTTTTTAATCTGGATTGAGGAAAAAATATCAGTTAACTGCCGCATAAAGAGGCTCCTTTCATGTTAAATTAAGTATATTATAGCAGAATTGGACGATAAGACAAGCAAGTAACACACTTTTGATACACTAAAAATAAGGTAAAATAGATTAAATTAATCTAAAAATGCTAAAAATAAAAAATTCAACCTATAAAATTGCACAAAAAACGCATTGCAAATTTGGGAATAACATCGAAAATGATTATAAAAACAAGAATAAGTGATTAATAACAATATTAAATGATGACTAAAATAAATAAAAAAGTATAATTAAATTAAGTTACGAAAGGGTAACAAAATAAAGGAGGAAAACAATATGAAGTTGAAAAAGGTAGTAGCTATTTCATTAGTAGCAGCAATGGCAGTCAGCATGGCAGCATGTGGCTCCAAGAAAGATGACGCAGGAAGTGACAAGGGGGGAACAGATGTCAAATATGCGGACATCAAATTAGGTGAGGATTATACAGACCTCAAAGCGGATATCACATTATTCAATCATCGTACAGATTTACAGTCAGATGATTACAAGGGAACAACCTGGGATCAGTACCTTGAAGCATTCAATAAAGAGTATCCAAACATTAACGTAAAAATTACAACAGATACAAACTATGCAGATGATGCTTTAACACATTTACAGTCCGGTGATTATGAGACAATCATGATGATTCCACAGGTAGATAAGAAAGACCTTTCTGAGTACTTCATCTCCTACGGTGATCTCGATACAATGTCAAAAGAGATTAACTACGCAAACTCATGGGAGTATAATGACGAGGTTTATGGTGTACCTTCTACTGCAACAACACAGGGTATCGTTTACAACCAGAAAGTATTTACAGAAGCAGGAATCACAGAGCTTCCTACAACACCAGATGAGTTTATCGCTGATCTGAAGCTGATCAAAGAGAAAACAGGTGCAATCCCATTGTATACAAACTATGCAGCAGGATGGACAATGGGAGCATGGGATGCTTACATCGGAATCAATGCGACTGGTGATAATACATATATGAACCAGAAATTCGTTCATACAAAAGATCCATTCCAGGATTACGGCGATGGAACACATGCATATGCAGTTTACAAAACACTTTATGATGCAGTTGCAGAAGGCTTAACCGAGGATGACTATACAACGACTGACTGGGAAGGCTGCAAGACAATGATTAACAACGGTGAGATCGCATGTATGGTACTTGGCTCATGGGCTTACCCACAGATGGAAGCTGCTGGAGATAACGGTGCAGATATCGGATATATG
>CAKRLN010000017.1 GCA_934359535.1 uncultured Lachnospiraceae bacterium | reverse complement strand
ATACAGTACCAGCTGGATATTTTTCTTTTTCCGCTTGCTGACGATCCGGTTCAGAAGAAATGCCAGAATAATCGGTACTGGAAAGCCCCATAACAATCCATATACACTCAGCTTCAGCGTATTCATCAGATAACGCATGAAATCCGGTGAAGAAAGAAACCTCTGAAAGTGCTCCAGTCCTACCCATTCACTTCCAAGAATACCGCGTATCGGATTGTAATCCATAAACGCGATCAGAATTCCACCCATTGGAACATACTTAAACAGTAATGTAAGAAACAATGCCGGTAATAAAAAGAATACATACAACTGCCAATGCCGTTTGATATACGCGATCGTTCCGTCAACTCCGGATTTTTTTCTCTTTCCCATTTTTCTCCTCCTTTTGCACATGTGTGCATTTGTAAACTAACGCGCTTTGTTTATGACATAATACTAACAATGCACTGCACAAATGTCAATCATATTATGTTACGTATGCACACTTTTGTTGCTTTTTCATAATTTAAAGTCGTCATTTCATAAAAATCAACCCTTATTTTTGTACATTTTTTACACGATATTTTACATTTGACACATTTGCAATTCTGAATTATAATGTAATTGTTCAAATGCACAATTACATTTTTACCATATACAAGATTACGACAAAGGAGATTTCTTTATGGCAGAACGCGTAACAATCCAGGATATTGCAGATGCACTCGGCTTATCCAGAAATACCGTTTCAAAGGCAATCAATAATACCGGAGTTCTGGCAGATTCCACAAGAGAACGGGTGCTTCAGAAAGCAATTGAAATGGGCTACAAACAATTTACTTATATTAATGCAGAAAACCTAAGTCTTCCAAACCAGCACAATACACCGATTGCTCAGGGCGAAATTGCCGTGCTGACCTGTGCAAAGCTTGGTCACTCCCACTTTTCAGCAACCATGCTTGATAAGTTCCAGTGTGAAATGTCTAAGCTCGGCTATAGTACAACGATGCACCGTGTCAACTCTTATGAACTGGATACCCTGCAGCTTCCAAATTCATTCCGCAAAGAAAATACTGTTGCAGTCATGTGTATTGAAACCTTTCATTATGACTATGCCCGTATGGTGTGCGCGCTTGATATTCCGGTATTATTTGTGGATCATCCAGTACTCGACGGCAGACCACTTCCGGCAGACCGGCTTCTTATGAATAACCGTGATGAAATTTTTTCTTTTATAAGAGAAATGAAAAACCGCAATCTGACCAGAATCGGCTTTGTCGGAGAATATATGCATTGCCAGTCCTTTTTTGAACGTTACATGGCATTCCGGGAAGGGATGTACGTAAATCTGCTCCCAATCCGGGAGGAATTCTGCATTTTAGAGAAAGCAAGCGAACCGGTTCCAAATGAATCCCTTGCCTACCAGAATTATCTGTGCGAACACCTGAAATGCTTAAAAGAGCTTCCGGATGTCTTTGTCTGTGCAAATGATTTTATCGCCATTGATCTGTTACAGGCATTCCGTAGTCTTGATATTTCCGTTCCGAAAGATGTTCTGTTATGTGGCTTTGACGATTCGCCGGAATCAAGGGTCATTACACCACCGCTTACAAGCATCCATATCCATGGGGAAATCCTCGGATTATCTGCGGTCGATCTGATCCTTTCCCGGATCAGGCAGCCGGACTTAAACTATCGCACTATGTATGCGGAAACCAATCTTGTATACCGGAAGTCAACAAACAACTGATAGAAGTGAATGAGAAGGTTTTTATCAAATAAAAAGATTTTTTCAATATTAGGAGGTTTTTACAATGAATGAGATTTTTTCGATCGATAATAAATTCATGCTCTTTATCAACAAGATTATTTATGCTTCCTGGCTGAATATCCTCTGGTTTGTCTGTTCACTTCCTGTTTTTACAATCGGTGCTTCCAGTACCGCTTTGTATACGGTATCCATCAAGCTTGTACGCGGTGAGGAGGGCAATGTTACCCGTCAGTTTTTTACTGCTTTCCGGGATAATTTTAAGAAAGCGACGCAGATCTGGCTGATCCTTCTGACTGTCGGAATCGTACTTGGAATCGACGGGTATGTTTTATACCATATCCGTTTCTCCAGCGTATTCTGGACACTCTGTACCGCATTATGTATCGCTGCTTTTGTTGTATACTGCATCGTGCTTTTGAATATTTTTCCTTTGTTCGCACGTTTTGACAATACGATCCGTGCCATGTTTCAAAATGCCCTTGTTATGGGACTGCGCTATCTGTTTTGTTCAATCCTGATGGCTCTTGTGTATTTTGCCATCTACTATATTATCATTAACCTGTTTACCCCATTTGTGGTATTCGGTCAGGGACTTGGTGCTTTGATCTGCTGCTGGCTGATTAACCCCATTTTAAAGAAGCTGGAAGAGACTGCTGTTTCCGTGGAAGAATCCTGAGTATTAACGAGGTGTAACTTATGCATATGAAAAAACATCCTGACAATGAAACAACTTTCCGGCAGCTGCACGGCAGGGCAAAGCTGCAATATTTCTGGGATTACTATAAGCTTCCGGCTCTGCTCGTCTGCATCTGTATCTATATCATCGTCTGGGGCTGTTACCGCCATGCAATGCACAAAGATACCGTTCTTTATACTGCTTTTGCCAATGTTACAGTCAGTGATTCTCTTTCTGCACAGCTGACCGATGGCTATCTGACCGCACAGTCTTATCATCCGGACCGGAATCAGATCTATACTTATAAAGACCTGTATCTTTCCAACCGCCCATCTTCTGCCAATCTGGAATATGCCTATGCATCCAGTACCAAAATTCTTGCTGCATTGGATTCCGGACGGCTGGATGTTATTTTCATGAATGCGGAGGCGCTCGATACCATGACCTCTGAGGGATATCTGATGAAGCTTCCAGATTCCCTTCTGGAAGCCTCTTCTGATTCTTCCGGTTCGCCATATGCCGTTGATCTGAGCGATGCGCCACTGATTCGGTCCGCTGGCTTTACCGAACCACTTTATATCGGAATTGCAGCAAATTCCACACGCACCAAAGAAGCCATCTCCTATATCCGGTACATTCAGAGTTGTTCCGATACGGATTCTTCTGTTGGAATTATCCCCAGATCTCTTCTGCAATCTCTTTTACAAGCTTAAGCTTTTCCCACTGTTCTTCCTCTGTGAGTTTATTTCCGATCTCGCAGGAAGCAAAGCCACACTGTGGGCTTAAGCAAAGTCTCTCAAGCGGAATATACTTTGCTGCTTCGTGGATTCTTTTTATCACCTGCTCTTTGTCTTCCAGCTTCGGTGATTTGGTTGTGATCAGACCAAGCACAACCTTTTTATCCGGTGATACCTTGGCAAGTGGAGCAAAACCGCCGCTTCTTTCATCATCGTATTCCAGTAACAGTGCATCGACATTTTCTTTCGCAAATACATAATCGGCAACGGAATCATACGGTCCGCTTGTAAAAAATGTAGAATGGTAATTTCCTCTACAAATATGGGAGGTGATCACCATATCCTCCGGTTTTCCTTCCAGTGCCAGGTTATTGACAAGGAGCAGCTGCTTTTTCACATCTTCAATGTCAATTCCAAGAGACTGATATCTCTGTTTTGCTGCATCTCCGACAATCGCGCCCCAGGTGCAGTCATCTAGCTGGAGATTCCGGCAGCCTGCATCATAGAACTGGCGGATGACATCCTGATATGCGGTTCCGATGTCCCGGATCAGCTCATCATTGGTCGGATAAAATTTCTTTGTTGTTTCAAAGTTTGCAGGTACGATCATCTGCTGGAACATCTGTGCCGGAGCCGGGATTGTATACTTTGCAACGGTATTTTCATCCTCAAACTGTTTTAAAAATTTAAAATATTCGACAAACGGATGTGCCTTTGCGCGAACCTTACCGATCAGGTAAGTATCCTCAAGCTGTGCTAATTCTGCATCAAACTGAACCCCGCCTCCGGTCTGCTCATGTCCAACGCCTTCAAAGCCCCACATAAAATCAAGATGCCAATAAGTTCTTCGGAACTCTCCGTCTGTGATCACCTGGAATCCAAGTGCTTTCTGCTTCGCTACAAGCTTTGCGATCTCTGTATCTGTAATCTGATCGAGAGCTCCCTTTGTGATTGTTCCTTCTTTGTATGCTTCCTTTGCATCCTTTAATGCCTGTGGTCTTAAAAAGCTTCCTACAAAATCATATCGAAATGGTGTTTTTAAACTGCTCATGTTTCTGTCCTCCGTGTGTTTGATGAGGATAGTCTAACATGATAGCTTTTATTTGAAAAATACATATACTTCCGCGTTATCCATAGTTTTATTCTATGATAAGAGTTATGACCTTTTGCCATTTGTATCAGTCTATCGATAAATGTCTTCTTATCGCTTCCATATAGGAGGAAGCATATCTGCTTGGCAGCCTGTTTTTCTTTGTCAGAAGCCCGATCCGCATATGGCAATCCATTGCAAGTGGTTTTGCGATAATTCCGGGACCGTTTAATTTTGAATCAATCACACCGGAGCTTACCGTAAATCCATTCAGTCCGATCAGAAGATTAAACAGTGTTGCGCGGTCACGCACCTGGATATTTTTCGGCAGATCGAGCACGCTCAAAAATTCCTCCGAAAAATAAAAAGAATTCCGCTCGCCCTGTTCGAATACCAGATATGGATACGGCTTTAGCTCTTCCACGGTAAGCAACTCTCTTCCTGCAAGCGGATGCTCCCTGCTGATAAAGACATGTGGCTTGGCGGTAAATAGTTCTTCAAAAACAAGATCATTCTTCCGGATCAGCTTTGCAAGGACATTTTCATTATGCTCGGATAAATAAATAATGCCAAGCTCGCTTTTTCCATTCGCAACATCATCGATGATCTCACCGGTCTGTGTTTCACGAAGTGTGAAGCTGTACTGATCCGCATCGTATTGCTGCACGACATCCACAAACGCATTCACAGCAAAGGAGTAGTGCTGGCACGATACCGAAAACCGCGGCACACGTTTCTCCCCCGCGCCAAAGTGTCCTTTCATGATATCCGCCTGTTCCAAAAGCATCCGGGAAAACGACAGAAGCTCTTCCCCTTCCTTTGTCACAGTCACTCCCTTTTTGGAGCGCACAAAGGCGGTGACTCCCATTTCCTCCTCCAGCTTATGGATCGCTGCACTGAGGCTCGGCTGAGAGATAAAAAGTCTCTCCGCCGCCTCCGTAATATTTCCGCATTCCGCGGTTGTCACAAAATAGTGTAACTGTTGTAAGGTCATAGTCCTTCATCCTCTGTTGCAATCAGTACGTTTTTCCTTAATTATAAAAAATACCCATCCTGTTTGCAACCGTATTACAGCAGGTCAAAAATCATACCCATAAGCGGGGACAGCACGATCATGACAATGGAAAAGGCAAACGAACATACCGACATCAGGGTTGCCCTCTGCTCCGATGGGATCATGTCGTTTAAGACAATATCGGTGCGGATTTCCAGAAAGTCATCACTGAACGCGGCAATAAAACCACCGGCGGCGATCAGGTACGGATTGCGCCACAAAAGTGTCCCAGAAGCGATCAGAAGTCCCAGGACACTGATTGCTAAAATTTTGCGGTAAGAAAGCCCTGAAAAATGCGGAACTGTTTTGGCACCAAGTGCGGCTCCCATCCCCATAAGAAAAAGCACCGGTCCAAGCAGAGCTTCCGGGAGTCCGATTTCCGGGAGCTTTGCCTGTAAGAAAAAGAGCATCAGTGTTGCAGCTGCCCCGATCAGGGAATTCACAGCGATAATCAGAAGTGCTTTTGGATTCTGTACAAGAAACCGGAAGCTTGTCACAATGCAGTCTTTGAACTGATCGGTCAGCGGTGTTTTTTCCATGTCACGATAAAAGCTGATATCGGTAAGACAGAGCGCGAATACCATACCGGCTGCTGCGATTCCCACATCCACGCAATAGGCTTTTTTGTAACCGAGGTACAGGGCTGCTCCGGCAAGCAGTGTGGAAGCGGAAGAAAAAATGCGGTAGATCATCATTTCATTGGATGAAAAACGAACATATTCCGATTCTCTTCCAAGCTTTTTTAAGCTGTCATAGCCAA
Source organism: uncultured Lachnospiraceae bacterium (assembly GCA_934359535.1). Classification (GTDB taxonomy): domain Bacteria; phylum Bacillota; class Clostridia; order Lachnospirales; family Lachnospiraceae; genus Roseburia. Next base: position 10,804 of record CAKRLN010000017.1, on the reverse strand, counting down.
GCGCCTCTCTGGTACCGGATGCCAGGTTATAGGAAAGCGCACTGATTCCCATTGCGATGGCAATCATGCCAAAGGAATGGGACAAGATCATGGCAACCGCAGAAAAAAGAGCCATCGCACGGCTTGCGATCAGTGTCCGTTTTCTTCCAAGGACATCTGCGATCACGCCAGATGGAAGTTCCCCGCAGATACTGACTGCATGAAAAATTGCCTCTAAAATACCGATCTGTACAATCGAATAACCTCTTGCTGCAAGCAGTGCAACCCATGAAGCACCGGCAAGAGACAGGGATTCAAAAATCGTAAAGCAGTATAATTTTGTAATTTGTGATTGAAATTTAGACATAAAAAAATCTCCTATTCTGATTGTAATTCTAAGAATAAGAGATAGTGGATTCTGTTCTGGATAACGAAATTTTACCGAAAAAAGAGCGCACTATCCCTGTGAAGGTAAAAAATAGCATCCATTCATAAGTTGAATATTCACTGTTTTCCACTTCATCAGTTGTACGCTCCTTTCATAAAGATAGCACAATTATAACATTTCATACGGGATGGTGCAAGCTGCTTTAGCCATAAAATTCCCGTATCACCGCTTCCGCCGGTTTTTCATAAATCTCATAATAACGGTGTGTGGCAGCCTCCTCTTTCGAATAGAGGCTGCTATGCCAGGACCAGACTGCCATTCCGTCTACCCAGCCACGCTTTGCGATCGCCCCTGTCATAGCTTCATACCAGCCAGCCTGCCCCGCAAGGTCAACGTCCCCTTTTACCTCCCAGTCGTTTGGCACAAGGTTGGAGCCTGCGGTTGACATGCAGCCGGATTCTGCGAAGAAAAACGGTTTCTGATACTTTTTCACGACTGTCTCGATCCGGTCAAGCTGATTTTCCCAGTCATTGATCGGATAATAGCCGCTGGATGAGATCACATCGACCGCATCCCACCAGGTAATCTGATTTTCCTGATATTTATCCGTATTATAGCTGACAAGCCCCGTGTAGACGCCCCGGATATCTGCGATCAGCTTCCGCCATTCGGCTTCCCGGTGCTCACTCATCACCATCTCACATCCTGCAATAAACATTTCGCAGCCCATGCGCTCGGCAAGTGCGGCATAATGCAGCTGGAATCTGGTGTAGGAAGCAAACCAGTTCCCCCATTTCGGTTCACATGGCACGTCCAGGTCAAAAAAGCTGATATGCGCTCTCCATGTGCCATCCATACAGTTGACGGTCGGCTTTAAGATCACCCGGAGACCAAGCTCCTTTGCATAGATGATCATTTTCTCCAGCTCCGCATCCGTCACATTTCTGTCATGGCAGAAGGATATCTCCTCCGAATGTGCGTTTTTCTGAAGTCCGCATGGCACAAAAATCACACTGTCAGCATGCGTACGCTCCTTCATGACCTTAAGGCTTTCAAACGTCTCCGGTTTCTCAAAGACTCCGCGCGGTGCAAACGGAGCAAAGGTAATTCCTTTTATATATTTCATCCGCTGTACTCCTATCTTGTTGAAGCGATGATCTGCATATTGCCCTCAAAGCTCAATGCCTTACAGCCTGCCGGAGCAATAAAGTGATCACCCTTTTTCAGAAGATGACCATTCACGGAGCCCTGTCCACTTACAACCGTCATAAGAAGGAATGGATATTTCTGCTCGACAGCAGCGCTGCCGGACACTTCAAGCTTAAATACGGAATAATATTTGCAGCTATATAACTCATTCAGGCGGTTCAGCGGAAGTCCGTTTACAGAACGCACACTTTCTCCAACCGGTTTTGCCGGAACGGTAATCACATCGATACTCTTCTGTACATGAAGCTCTCTCGGCTTTCCATTGGAAAGACGGTCATAATCGTATACACGGTAAGTAACGTCACTGTTCTGCTGTGTCTCTAAAAGCTGGAATCCGCCCTTGATCGCATGAACAGTTCCCGGATCGATCTGGATAAAGTCACCCTCTTTGATCGGAATCTCACGGATCAGCTCCGACCATCTCTTCTGCTCGATCATATCCTTTAATTCTTCTCTTGTGGAAGCATTGTGTCCAATGACAAGGCTTGCGTTATCCGGGCAGTCTAATACATACCAGCACTCGGTTTTTCCAAGGGAACCATTCTCATTCTTTAACGCATAGGCATCATCCGGATGAACCTGGATACTTAAATCTGCCTTTGCGTCGATAATTTTAATCAGAAGAGGGAACCGGTCCTCGGTCGGATTGCCAAACAGTTCCGGTTTCTTTGCCCAGAGCTCAGACAGATGGATTCCCTTGTATGCGCCCTCGCGGATTACGCCATCTCCATTTGGATGTGCGGAAATTCCCCAGCACTCACCGATGTCATCCCCTTCTACTGAATAGCCATATTCGGTACGGAGCTTTGATCCGCCCCAGATATTATGGGTTAATGCCGGATCTAAAAACAGTAATTCCTCCGCAGCATCGACCGGCTTATGGGAACCGGATGCAATGACAGAGATCAGGTCAAAGCCATTTTTATCCTGTTCGGTTGCCTCTGTAATACGGACTTCAACGGTATGAAGCTTGTTTTCCATATGCTCTGCAACGGTCTCAAGCTCCAGCTTATCGCCCCAGGTCTCATCAAAGTTGGCATCCAGACGATAAGCATGCTCTGTATCACCGTCGATCACAACCTCTGCTACCGGTGCAGGCTTATTGACTGTCTTCCGGTACTGTACCGCAATTGAGCTGCCTTTTACTTCAAAACGGATCGTATCTCCAACAGAAGACGCACTCCAGCCGTTTTTAAAGCAGTCGGTAATGTTCTCCTGAACGGAAGTATCTGCGATAAAGCCTCTGCATTCCGGTTTGCTGTTACGATTATCATAGCGGATGGAATCCTCATAATCATTGTATGTAAACGGAGCCTTTAATTCCGGTGCTGGAAGCTCGGCTTCATCCATTACTGCAAATACTTTTTCAAGGAAATAGGTAATCACGGAAGCAACCAGCTTATGTCCCTCATCGTTTGGATGAAGGTCATCCTGTGTAATCTCACGGTTTGGAAGTCTTCCAGCCTTTACCTCCTCATAGATCGTGCTCTGCATGCTGACAGCTGGAAGCTCATAATATCTGCCAACTCTTGCATGCATAAGCTGTGCATTGCCGCCGTCATCATAGCGGACATTGTGTACAAGAAGCATTGCCGGCTTTGTCTCAGAAGCATAAATTTTGCGGACAAGCCCTTCATAGGTCTCCATAAAATGCTCCGTGCTGTCATCATTGACCGAAAATTCCACGATGACAAAATCCGGCTTATAAGAAAGCAGATCACTTTCTGCGCGCGCTGCACCAAACTGCGAAGTCGTTCCTCCGATTCCCGCATTCACATAAGTAAATTCAGCCTGTGGAAACTGTTTTTTCCACCAGTCAAACACACGGTATGCGTAGCAGGTCTCCGGTGTAGAGGAAAGACAGCCCTGCGTAATCGAACCTCCTAAAAAGCCAATCACAAGCTTCTCTCCGGCTGCTGCTTTTTGCATAAGCGCTTTCATGCGGAATAAATTTCCGCGGTTTACGATTCCTTTTTCATAATCGATCTGATATCTCATCTTATATCCAATCCTTTCTCATATTCTAACTCTGATCAGTCAATACTTACTTCCAGATTCCCTCGCCAAGGGACTCAATATAGGCGGTTAATTCCTCTGCCATCTCCTGTGCTTCCGGAATACGCAGATGTCCTGGTGTTGCTGCACCATTTCTCTTATATACATAATGATGGACACGCGGATCTGCAATTGCACTGCATACTTCATCGATCGAACGGTCCCAGTTCGCATCATGCTGTAAAAGCGTTGTCTGTAAAATAATCTGTGCCTTCGGATAAAGCTCCATCAGCCGCTCAACGAATGCCTTATAATGGCTTCTCCAGTAAACAGCCTTCTTGCAATTATAATCCTCTGCCATATAATCGACCGGATGATTGTCGTTCTGTCCGATCGCAACGATCACAACATGCGGTGTATAGTTTGAAAAATCCCATGGCTTTACCTCACTCATGCCCGGATGATATTCAATCTTATCATAGCAGGATTCCACACCAAGGTAATCCGGTTCAATAAACCAGCCGGTGCCATCTAACAGTGCAATCCCACCCTGTGAGGTATCATGAAGCTCTGCATTCAGCATTCTTGCTGTCATCCACGAATAGGAATACCAGCTGTTTGAGAATTCGCCGCTGTGCTCCGGATCTGCTTTTCCAACATAATCCAGCGCCTCAGAAACCTCCCCACAGGATACGCTGTCTCCAAATACCTCAATCTTTCTCTCTGGCAGTGGTGATGGTTCCATTATTATAGCATCATCTGCAAGCTCAAGTCCATACAGCGTAAACAGATGGCAGCTGTCCTGGCGTTTGAAAAGCATAAGCTCATGCCCGCCTGCTTCTAAATTTTCCGCAAGTGTATACACATGCTTTTCCTTATCCTCCTGTAACAAAATCTTTGTCTGTTTTCCATCCACGATCACACCAAGATAATTATCCCAGTAAGAATGATTGTTGGCAATCTCTGCTTTGATATAAGTTCCTTTAAAATGCACCTTTACGAAGCTTGCCGCATAAACGAATACCGGTGCCTTTTTATCATCAAAATCTATTCGTCCGCTGTACTGTAAAAGCGGATGATCTGCTGTTATATACATAAAATACTCTCCCTCATCTGTCATTTTTGATACAACAACAGCCTGCGCAACAAAAATGTCTGCAGGCTGTTTATTTTTCGCGGACTAACGGATACCGATCTCCGTATCAGTCTCTGTTACCACGCTGTGCTCTTTGATGTAGTCAATGATCTCGTCCAGATTTGTGAATGCAAGACCAACATAGCTGTCAGCAGCACCATAATAAATTGCAATCTTTCCGGATTCTGAATCGTGAATGGTTGCACATGGGAAACATACATTTGGTACAAATCCACGCTCCTCATACCACTCTTCCGGAGTAAGAAGGAATGTCTCACAACGATATTTTACAACAGATGGATTATCAATATCAAGAATTGCTCCACCGATTGAATATACATAACCATTGCAGGTTCCACTTACACCATGGTAGAACAGAAGCCATCCTTCCGATGTCTCGATTGGAGCAGCTCCTCCACCGATCTTTAAGGACTCCCACCATTCATTGCCTTTGCCCATAACATGTCTGTGTTTGCCCCAGAATGTCATATCCGGGCTCTCGCTTAAGAAGATATCACCAAATGGTGTATGTCCGCTGTCGGATGGACGGGAAAGCATTACATAGTTGCCGTTGATCTTTCTTGGGAATAATACTGCATTACGGTTGAATGGGATGAACGGATTTTCAATACGTACAAAGGTCTTAAAGTCCGTTGTCTTAGCAAGTCCGATTGCAGCTCCGTAGAAATCCTGGCACCAGATAATGTAGTAGGTATCTTCGATCTTTACAAGACGAGGATCATATGCGTATTTTGGCATAAACTCTTTGCCATCCTGGTCTACGAAGTGGATTTTCTCTTTATCGAATTCCCAATGGATTGCATCCTTGCTTCTTCCAAGGTAGATGTATGGGATTCCGTTTGTCTGCTCTCCACGGAATACACCGATGAATTCATCTCCATATGGCATAACTGCACTGTTAAAAATACGTGCAACACCTTCTACCGGATTTCTTCCGATAATCGGGTTCTCTGTATATCTCCAAACCGGAGCTCCTTTTAATCCTTCTGGTTTTTCCTGCCAAGGTACGTTTGGTACTGCAGGTGCGATCATTTTATATTTGCTCATATCGTTACCCTCTTTTATTCTCTTATTTTAATAATTCCAGATTCTTTTTGATCAGGTCACATCTTTGCGCTACACATTCTACGCTGCGTCCCGGATCTTGTGGTGTATTGAATACATAGTCAACAAGTTTGTCGATTGTTGTAGTTGCAACATGCATTCTTGTATCGGAAGATGCATAGTAAATAAATACCTCATTGTTCTCATTTACGATTGCACCATTTGTAAATACAACGTTGCTTACATCACCAACGCGCTCCTCTCCTCTTGGTCCAATGAGAAGTCCGGATGGCTCTGCGATCACTTTGGATGGATCATCCAGTGCGGTTGCAAATGCATAGATTACATAGCGAAGTCCGGCTGCTGTATTGCGGACACCATGTGCAATATGAATCCAGCCCTTGTCTGTTTTGATCGGGGTAGCACCGGCACCATTCTTTGCCTCGGTAATCGTATGATATTTACGAAGGCTTGTCATTTTCTCTTCATCGATTACTGCATGGGTAATATCATCGCAGAGTCCGAAGCCGATTCCTCCGCCAGAGCCTGTCTCAATGAAATCATCCATTGGTCTTGTGTAAAATGCATATTTTCCGTTTACAAATTCCGGATGAAGCACTACATTTCTCTGCTGCGGGGAGTTTAAGGTAACAAGATTGTCTAATCTCTCCCAGTGTTTTAAATCCTTTGTACGGACAATTCCTGCTGCTGCAACTGCTGCGGAAAGATCGTTTACGGAAGTATCCTTGCTCTCAGAGCAGAATACCCCATAAATATATCCGTCCTCATGCTTGGTAAGACGCATGTCATAGACATTGGTCTCCTCCGGGCAGGTATCATCAAGAAGGATCGGGTAATCCCAGAAACGGAAGCCATCCACTCCGTTGTCACTTTCTGCAACACCGAAGAAGGATTTCCGGTCATTTCCCTCGATACGTGCAACCAGATAATATTTTCCGTTTAATTCGATTGCACCGGAGTTCATAACAGCATTAATTCCAAGGCGCTCCATAAAGTAAGGGTTTGTCTCTTTGTTTAAATCATATCTCCATGTAAGTGGAATATGTTCTCTTGTGAGAACCGGATTCTCATAACGGTCATACACACCATTATAAAAATCACTTTTTTCATTTTTTCTGTTTAAAAGCTCTTCCTGCTTTTTTAACAGCTCATAGTATTTTTCATGAATCATTGTGATTCTCCTTATTACTCAAAAATTATTTAGTTACACGGTATCATTCCTTGTTCATGCCAAGCCGTTTCACAATTTCCATGCACATACGTCCATTGTGATACGGGCATTTCCACGGCTCTACGATCGGCTTATCTTCCACCGGTGTTCCATCCTGTCTTACAAGCCAGAACCATTCGGAACCCTCACGCTTGTCGATCACATGCTCTTTGATGAACTCCCATACAGAAAGTGCACCTTCTAAATATTCTTCCTGCTCTGGTGTCTGCTGCCAGCCATTTACAAAGCCGACAACGGTCTCTGCCTGTACCCACCATACGCGGTTGGTGTCCACCTTACCTTTTTCACATTCATTGGAAAGCGAGTGTCCATCAAATGCAATGTCATAGATCTGCTTTGTCAGAACCCTTGTTACCGCATGCATTTTATCACGGTATTCTGGACATCCCAGTACGGAAACTCCGCGGTCAATGAGCCATGCCGTCTCAATATCGTGTCCATAGGAATACAGATCAATGATCGAATTGTATTCGCGGTCAAAGAATACCTCCTGACGCTTTAAGACCGGATTATATACCTTATCAGCAACGGTATCCATGATCCACATCAGGCGTTCCTTTACCTCTTCATTTCCAGTGACACGCAACAGCTCCGTATAAGCCTCGAACACATGAAGAAGAGTGTTCATTGTTTTATCTGCGAGTACCCCGTTTTCCGAAAGCTTCTCATTGGATTCCGGGTTGAAATCCCTTGTGAATGCTTCCATATAACCAAGGTCGTCCGTGCATTTGGACTCGATCAGATGGAACAGCTCAAACGCCAGATCCAATGCCTCTTCATCCTGGCTTGCTTCATAATAAGAAGCAAGTGCGTAGATGCAAAAGGCCTGATTATAAGTATGCTTTGTGGTATCCTCCGGTGTGCCGTCATAGTTCAGCGACCAGTAAATCCCACCAAATTCCTTATCGATACATGCATTTTTCAAAAATTCATAACCATGCTTTGCCTCATCGAGAAGACTTTTGTCTTCTTCTCCAAGCTGTTTGGATAAGGTATACGCATTTGCAAAAAACCATGTAATACGGCTGTTTAAAATGCAGCCCTTTACTGCTTTTTTATCAAGCTCAAGATCATAACTCAGCCATCCATAATAACCGCCGAATTCATCATCCCGAAGCTTTTTCCAGAATGGAATGATTCCATTTTTCAGATGCTCCTTCATCTCAGCTGCCATCTGAACTGCTCTTTCCTGATTATTCATCCCAATAGCTCCTTCCACCAATTTTTCTAAACAGCTAACCCTTTACAGCTCCGGAAGTAATTCCACTGTAGATCTGTTTCTGGCAGAAAATGAATACCAGAAGGGCAGGAAGAAGGGAAATGAGTACACCGGCACAGATTAAGTTGTACTGGCTTCCCATTGGTCCTACGAAGGTGTACAGAGAAATTGCCATTGTATGAAGCTCTTTTCTCTGAAGATATAGGTTTGCTGCATAGTATTCGTTGTATACACCAACACCCTTTAAGATGCAGGATGTAACGATTGCCGGTTTTAAAAGTGGAAGCATGATCTTCCAATAAATTGTCCAGTAAGATGCTCCATCGATGATTGCTGATTCATCCAGGGATAATGGAATATTCTCCATGAACTGGATGAAGATGTAGATGGAAATAACATCAGTACCGCAACTCATTACGATATATCCACCCAGGCTGTTTACCAGATGAAGATTCGTCATGATCTGGTAAACAGTAACCTGCATGGCAACTCCTGGGAGAAGAGAAGCAAATAAGAATAGGTTGCGGATCAGGCCATTTCCTGGAAACTGGAAACGGTTTAATACGAATGCCATCTGTGTTCCGACTACAACGGATACCAATAATACGATGAGCATTACAAATACGGAGTTCAAAAATGCATGTCCCATATCCGCTGTCTGGAATGCTTTTATGAAGTTGTCAAAATTAAGCCAGCTTCCCGGCGGTGTCATAACACTTGTCTGTGCATATTCTTCATTTGTTTTGAAGGCTGTAATGACACAGGATACAATTGGAAGTACGGCACAGAATCCGAAAAAGATAAGGGATGCGTACTCAACGATGATCCAGATAATCTGACCAGGTGTATAAGTTTTTCTTCTTTTCTTTGCGCTTACTGCTGCTGCCTGACTACTCATTATACAGACGCTCCTTTCTTCTGCGCTTTGATGCGCTGTTTTTCGGCTTTTTCTCTTTCCTTCTCCGCTTTCATACGGGCACGTTTTGCAGCATAGGATTCATCCATGCTTTCCGCATCACGGAAGATATATTTAAAGAATAATTTCTGTAAGATCGTGCATGCAAAGATGATCAGAAGCAGGATAACTGCCATTGCAGACGCAAGACCTACCTTCTGGCTGGTATGTGCGATCTCGTTCATGATTACGAAGTATGTTCCGGTTCCATTTGCACCACTTGTGATGACGTATGGCTGTTCGAAAGCACTGAGTGATCCTGTGATGGAAAGAATAACATTTAATGTTACGATTGTTTTGATACTTGGTAAAATAATATGTTTAAACTGTTCCCATTTATTTGCACCGTCAAGCTCGGCTGCCTCATAGAGATCTGCATCGACTGACATGATCGCACCTACGAAAAGTACCATGTTCTGTCCAAAGTATCTCCATACAGAGGTTGCTACCAATGACCAGTTATTTACAGACTGATCCTTGAGCCAGTACGGAAGATTGTCTAACTGAAATCCACACCACTGTAATACCGTATCGAATACAAATCCTCTGGTGTAGAAGAATTTAAAGATAAAACCTACTGCAATACCATTAATTAAGAATGGGAAGAACATTAATCCTTTAAAGAAGTTTCCTCCCTTTACCTTAAAGCTTAAAATTGTTGCAAGATAAAGTGCAAGTACAAGCTGGATCAGTGCACCTACTACATAGTAAAGACTGAGCTTTAATGCGCCAAAGCAGTCATCCCTGCGGAATACATCAAGATAGTTTTTAAAACCAACAAATTCTCGTCTATCTACCGGAGTAGTATATTTCATTTTGTAAAAGCTGAATTTAATCATTTCCCCAAATGGGAGATATGTAAATACGAACAATAGCAGCAATGGAATGATCATAAATGCTATTCCAATGAGTAACTGCTGACCTTGTCTGCTCTTCGCCCATTTTACGAGATTAAACGGCTTTTTTTCTTTATTTGTTTTTACTGCAGTTGCTGCCATAATCACGTTTCCTCCATTTTTTCATTCATTTCCAAGTGTAATAATTTTGTTAATATAAGCACCGCAGCGGCGCATGCCGCCACAGTGCCTGAGGTTTATCAGTGGACGATACGAATTAGTAATTTACTTCAATTCCGTTTGCATCCTGAGCGTTTGTCCACTTCTCATTCCATTCTTTCATGATATCATCGAATGTCTCATCACCATTTGCTGCATGCTCGATGATAGCCTGGATCTTCTCGTTACCACCAGCGTTGATGTTTAACTCAGACTCAGAGTTCATGTCGTTTAAGTAATCCTCTTCACCCTTAACAGATGGCTCGTCCTCTAACAGATCTACACCACTGAAGGCAAGCTTTGTATCCGTAAGGTCTTTTGCAACTGGAAGTCCGTCTTCGTTATATGAGAAGTTTGATTTCTCTGTCATCCATTTAACAAATACCATAGCAGCTGTCTGCTCATCAGCAGATGCATTCGCATTGATACCATAAGAGTAGTCAGCACCAGCAGATGCATACTGTTTTCCATCGATAGAGATTGGGAATGGCATATATCCGATATCTGCACCGTTGTCTCCAGCAGCTTCCATCTGTGGGTAAGCCCATGAGC
>CAKRLN010000016.1 GCA_934359535.1 uncultured Lachnospiraceae bacterium | reverse complement strand
TGGTTTCTGGGATGACTTCTCCGGTGCCTTTGTTCTGATCTTTGTAGCGATTGGTGTTTTTATGATTGTCTTAACCTGCATCAAGGATGGCGGTTTTCAGGATCTGTTAAAGCTCAACGAGCCTGGCACGATCGGAAGCAGCTTTGTTCCATCCCAGCAGGAGACGGTGCAATATGACAATCCGACAGTAGCCGCTGTCATGTCAGTATTCTGGCCTACGGTTACATGCCTGTATCTGATCTGGAGCTTTTTAAGCTTTGACTGGCATATTACCTGGATCATCTGGCCGGTGGCAGCGATCATTCATTCGCTTGTCGAGTCTACACTGGGGAAGAAATAAAAAGGGGGTCTGATTATGAAAAAAAATGCTTATCTGATTACAATTACGATTATTACAATTCTTTGCATTATCGCAGGAACCTGGTGGCATGTCATAAAATGGGGCATGAATGTGATTTCCGGACTTCCGTTTCTGTCAGAAATGGTGGGAAATGATGACACGGAAAGTGTAGACAGCCATTCGCATCAGGGCGGAGAGACTTATGACAGCTTTGATGCCATTTCCATGGATATCAGTGTCGCAGATCTGAATATTCAGACAGGTGATGAATACAGTATTTCTTATGAGTGCAATCGGGAAAAATTAGTTCCGAAATTTCAGCTGGACAATGGAACGCTTGTGGTAACGCAGAGCAAAGCCCGCCATATGAACTTTACCGGTTCCACTAAGTGTGAGATTACGATTACCGTTCCTGCGGATGCCATTTTACAGGATCTGAATATTGACGGAAGTGTTGGAGATGTTGATTTTTCCGGTATCCAGACGGAAAAGAGCAATTTTGATCTTTCCGTTGGAGATGTTGATTTCACAGACAGTGCTTTGGGAGAATGTACCATTGATACTTCAACTGGAGACATTGATCTTGAGAATTGTACATTTGATAATTTAAAGATCGATACCAGTATCGGTGATGTGGATGTTATTACTGCGCAGGAGCTTGGCGATTATAATATCACGCTGGACACCAGTGTTGGAGAAGTATCGGTAAATGGCAGATCTCACAAGACACACTATGAGGTGCAGGGAGGTTCCGGGAAGGAACTGACGGTTGATAATAGCACAGGAGATATTTCCTTAAAAACAAAAAACTGATTTCACAGATACGTGAAACCAGTCCGGTATAACCGTTATTACTTTATAAAATGCAGATGCTCCTTTAAAAGCTCACGAAACAGTGCTTCTGCTGTCCAGAATACATTATCAGGGGTAAGAATTGCCTTACACCCGATCGGTGTAAGCCCTGCTTTCCGGTAAGCTGCAAGGAACGCATCAACCTGATCGGAGTCCATTCCAGAGAAGACTAACATCTCCGCCGGAAGTTCAGCTCCATCATATACGACGTTCTCTTTTGGAAAGCCTTTAATTCCGGCAAGTGTTCCAAGCTTCTTAGAATAGTCCTTCTTATCCACAGGTTGAAGGAAAATTCCAAGACTTTTGCACACCTGCCGGATTTTTTGTTCCTTATCGGTGGATACATGAAATAAAAGAATTTTCTGATCTGCCATTACCTGTTTCCTCCTATCCGTTTCGCTCCATGGAAATCGAGATCAACCCCAAGAAGCATTTTGACAAGCCATACAAAAAAGACCAGCACAAGAATCGGGATCAGGCAGGAGGTTACAAGCATAACAGCCAATGCCTCGATAAACCGGTTCAGCACAGTTTCAATATTTTTCGTGGCTCCGGTAACTGTTTCTTCTACTTTTGAAACGATTCCGGACAATAGCCCTTTTTTTGAGGTGCTTTCCGTGCTCTTAGAACCATCGGAGCTTACGGTTCCATTTGTATTTTCTTCGGTATCTGCCTCGATTTCATCGGTTGCCTGTTTTGCGGAATCAATCGTGCTTTCAATGGAGCTTTGATAGGTGGCATCAATCATATCAGCAACCTTCACACTTGCCGGAATAACAAGATATACTGCAATTCCAAACAAAAGCAGCTTTTCGGCAAGTATCCGGAAACCATCCCGGTTCCAGAGAAAATAAGCAGAAAACAGTACACAGGCAAGCGGGATTAAAATGGAGAAGGCAGCATATCCGGTGATTGTAACGAGATATTTCTCAAGATAGATTGCGCAAATTACAACAAGAAAATACGAGCTTAAATCAGCAAGCTTCTCTGCGATCGGGGTTCCACCGTCTCCCGGAATGAGGGAAATGGCTGCCGAAGCCGCCGTAGAAGCCGCGGTAAGCTCCATAACGGTTGTCTTCTTGTCATCAAGTGACTGGATTGTTTTCTGATGAAACTCCGGGGATGATGCATACCGTGCCACCACAAAAAATGACAGCAGGGCAAACACAAGCGGAAGTGCCACAAGAAGTATTTTTCTGTATTTTTTATCCATTGTATTCTTCAACACTTATCCCTTCACAGGCATATCATCAGGACAGGTAAAGGCGTTCGTATCTGGTCGGCGGGCAGATTCATCGCCTGGAAGAGGTTCAGAACGCAGCCCTTTACTAAAAAAGCATTCCTGGCATGTATCACTTCCGGGATTGGCTTGCTTTCTTCCAAAACGGCATCGTTCAGGTGTCATTCCACTTGCCATAAAGACTCCTTCTGCATATTCATTTAATTGTTGTGCTTCTGGTTTTTGATAGTTTTTCATTGTGTAAATTCCTTTCAAACGGTAACTTTGATAAGAATTATCATAGCACTCAGATAGCCGGGACGCAAGAAGTATAGTGGCTGCAAACACAGTGGCAAGTCTGAAACAGGGGATTATTTTATACGTGGTTATAAGTAAAATTTATAGCCACGTATATTTTTTATGTATTATACAAATTCCTACTGATGCGCTATGATAACTCCTGTCAGAAAAACAAGGAGGAAAAGCCACATGGCAGAAATTGTATTTGAGAATTTGTCAAAGCGTTTTGAGACCAAGGATGGAGTGGTTGAGGCGCTGAAAAATATTAACCTTTCGATTGAAAAGGGCGATATTTATGGAATCATCGGCATGTCTGGTGCAGGAAAATCAACTCTGGTACGATGCATCAATCTGTTAGAGCACCCGACTGAGGGAAAAGTTTTTGTGGAAGGCGAGGAGCTCACGGCGATGTCTCCGAAGGAACTTCGACAAAGACGAAAAAAGATTGGAATGATCTTTCAGCAGTTTAACCTGTTTTCCGGAAGAACGGTATATGAGAACGTTGCATTTCCGCTTCGGAAATCAAAGCTCTCGAAGCAGGAGAAGAAGGAAAAGGTAGAAAAGCTGTTACAGCTTGTAGAGCTTTCAGAAAAAGCAGATGTATATCCATCGCAGCTTTCCGGAGGCCAGAAGCAGAGGGTTGCAATCGCAAGGGCACTTGCAAGTGACCCGGAGATTCTCTTAAGCGATGAATCGACAAGTGCGCTCGATCCGAAGACAACGAAGGCAATCTTAGAGCTCTTAAAAAAGGTCAACCGGGAAATGGGAATCACAATTGTTGTGATCACACATGAAATGCAGGTCATTAAAGATATCTGTGATAAGGTTGCGGTTATGAAGGGCGGTGTTGTAGTAGAAAGTGGAAAGGTATTTGATATTTTTGCAAATCCAAAGAAGAGCATTACAAAGGAATTTGTGGAAAATACAACAAATCTTTCAAAGATCACGGAACTGATTGAGACACAGCCGGAGGTTTTAAATATTCAGCCAGGTGAGGTTGTGATCCGTTCAAGCTATATCAAACGGGATGTCTCGGAAGCACTTGTCTCCCAGATCTCAAGACAATTCAATCTGAATGTAAATATTATTTTTGGAAATATTGAGCTGATCGGGGGCAATCCGATTGGCGGCCTTGTTTCGATTGTACAGGGGGAATCCGCAAAGATCGATGCAGCGCTTAATTATTTAAGAGAAAAGAACGTAGGAGTGGAGGTGATCCTGGATGGAAGAATTCTTAAATAAGCTTATACCGAATGTCATGGCAAGAACCGATATTTTCTGGGACAGCTTCCGGGATACCTTTCTTATGGTCGGATGGTCCGGAGCGATCTCATTTGTGATCGGAATCATTCTTGGCGTTATGCTGATTGTAACAAAACCGGGAGGAATTCTTCCGAATAAAGCCGTATATCAGATAATTGACAAGGTTGTGAACTTTTTCCGTTCGATTCCATTTATCATTCTGCTTGTCGGACTTGTGCCACTCAGCCGTGCGATTATGGGAACCGGAATCGGGGTACGGGGTGCGATTGTACCGCTTATTTTCGGATGTGCACCGTTTTTTACAAGGCAGATGGAAACAGCAATGTCGGATGTAAATCCAGGACTGATAGAAGCAGCCCAGTCGATGGGACTTAGCAATTTTGAAATTATCTGGAGTGTCTATTTAAAGGAAAGTATCGCGGGAATTGCAAGAGGAACTACGATTACGATCATAAGCCTGATCGGACTAACTGCAATGGCAGGGGCTGTTGGAGCCGGCGGACTTGGAAATTTTGCGATTATGTACGGACATGATAGAAATATGCCGGATGTTACTTATACAACGGTTGTTGTACTGGTTGTTATCGTAACGATCGTACAGATTATTGGGAATCAGGTTGCAAAACGCAACACCCATTAGAAAATTACCTGAAAAATCACATGGAATAATAAGGAGATATTCATTATGAAAAAGAGAGTTTTAGCAGCATTACTTACCGCGGCACTTGCCGTAACAGCACTTGCAGGATGCGGAAACAGCAAAGCAGAGGATAATAAGAAAACAGATGGAACAGAAAAAGGGGAGCGTGTCGTAAAGCTCGGTCTGACAGGTGTTATTTATGAAGATATCTGGAACCCGATCAAGGAACAGCTTGCAGAGGAAGGAATTGATTTAGAGTATGTACAGTTTTCCGATTTCTCCCTTCCAAACCAGGCGCTTGATGCAGGGGAAATTGATATTAATGCGTTCCAGCACCATGCATATTTTAACAATGACAAAGAGAAGAATGGATATGATATCACACCGATCGGAGATACTTTTATCATTGCGATGAATATTTATTCTGATCAGATCAAATCCATCGATGAATTAAAGGATGGAGATACGGTTGCAATTCCGGATGATGCATCGAACGGTGGACGCGCGTTAAAGGTTCTTGAATCTGCGGGTGTTATTGAGATTGATCCAAACGCAGGGGCAAATCCTACGGTATCCGATATTACAAAATATAATGTTAATGTTAAGATTTCTGAGCTTGGAGCATCCACGATCCCATCTGTTGTACCGGATTTCACAATCGCAGTGGTAAACGGAAACTATGCATTAGATTACGGCATTGATCCATCTACAGCAATTTTCAAAGAATCGGAATATGATGATGACAGTTACTTCTGCCTGATTGCAGTAAGAAGTGAAGACAAGGATGATCCAGTATATCAAAAAATCGTGAAACTGTTCCAGTCGGAGCAGACAAAGAAGATTTTTGAGGATAAATTTGATGGCTACTTTGTTCCTGCATGGGAAGCAAAGACAAAATAAGAGAGCTGGTGTGTGACATGAGAGAGCAGTTATTAAAGATCATAAATGACGAAAACCGTGTGATTACGGAGCATATTGAAAAGAAATATCTGTCCGATAATCTGGAAAGACGTCTTGGAAGCGCAAGGGCAGTTGTATTTCCGGTATCAACGGAGGAAGTGAGCGGATTACTGCGTTTCGCATACGAGAATAAAATCCCGGTAACACCGAGGGGCGCTGGAACCAATCTGGTTGGTTCCACAGTGCCACACGGTGAGGGGATCGTGGTTGATGTTTCTCTTATGAATCATGTGTTAGAGCTTGATGAGGAAACCTTTACGGCAACGGTTGAGCCGGGGGTTATCCTGGAAGAGTTCCAGTCTTTCGTAGAGTCCAAGGGACTTTTCTATCCACCGGATCCAGGCGAAAAACGAGCTTCCATTGGCGGCAATATCAGCACCAATGCCGGAGGTATGCGTGCGGTAAAATACGGTGTGACAAGAGATTATGTTATGGGACTTGAGGTAGTTCTTGCAGACGGAACGGTTCTTGCGGTTGGCGGAAAGAACCGGAAGGATACGACAGGCCTTGACCTAAAGGAGCTTGTAATCGGATCGGAAGGAACACTTGCTGTGATTACAAAATGTGTGTTAAAGCTGATTCCTAAGCCGGAGAAAAGCATCAGTATCCTTGTCGGTTATGAGTCCTTAAAAGCAGGAATTGAAAGCGTTCCAAAGATTATTCAGGCAAATGTAAATCCTACCGCGATTGAATTCATTGAGCGGAAGGTTGTGCAGCTTGGAGAGGATTTTCTGCATCTGAAATTCCCGCTTTCCGATGCGAAGGCATATCTGCTTCTTACCTTTGATGGAAAGGAAGCCGAGATTACGGACAATATCAAAACGGTTGAGCAGGTTGTAAAAAAGGCAGGAGCATCCGCGTTTCTTGCACTTGAGGACCCAAAGACTGCTGCTGATGTATGGAGAATCCGTGGCTGTCTCGTTAAATCGGTTGAGGCTGTATCGGAGCAGGAGCCGCTTGATATGGTGGTTCCGATCAACCAGATTGACACATTTGTCAACTTTATCAATGAATACGAGAAGCAGTGCGGTATGCGTATGATCAGCTTTGGTCATGCGGGAGATGGAAATGTACATCTTTGCGTGGTAAGAGGTGACCGTGATGATGTGGCCTGGGAAAAGGAGCTGGATCAGAATCTTACCGTTCTCTATCGTAAATGCGCTGAGCTTGGCGGACTGGCAAGCGGAGAGCATGGCATTGGATTAAGCAAGCAAAAATACATGCTTGCGGCCGCTAACCCGGCAAATATTGCTCTGATGAAGCGTGTGAAGGCAGCGTTTGATGAGAAGCGTATCCTAAATCCAGGCATCTCCTACGATGCCTGAGAACCGGATCAATCATAAGACAGGTAATTGCGGAGCTTACAAAAAGTAAATAACGCATAGATAGAGCATAAAATAAGAAGCAGGAGCAGGATACGATATGAAACCATTAAGTGATAAAACAGCAGGATTTACAGATTCTGTAATCCGCAGAATGACAAGAATATCCAATCAGTACGGGGCAGTAAATCTGTCGCAGGGATTTCCGGATTTTGACCCTCCAAAGGAAATCACCGACAAATTATCAGAGCTTGCGCATACCGGCCCTCACCAGTATGCGACAACCTGGGGCTCCCAGACAATTCGTGAGGCACTTGCGAGAAAACAGAAGCATTTTTCCGGGATGGACGTAAATCCGGATACAGAAATTGTAGTGACCTGCGGTGGAACCGAGGCAATGATGGCTGCAATGCTTACCGTATGTAATCCGGGAGATAAGGTTGTCGTATTTTCCCCGTTTTATGAAAATTATGGCGCAGATGCAATCCTTTCCGGAGCAGAGCCGATCTACGTACCGCTTGTGCCGCCGGATTTTTCCTTTGATCCGGATGTACTGGAGGCTGCTTTCAAACAGCCAGGAGTGAAAGCATTGATCCTCTGTAATCCATCCAATCCATGTGGAAAGGTTTTTACAAGGGAAGAGCTTCTTGTGATTGCGGAGCTTGCAATCAGGTATGATCTTTATGTGATCACGGATGAGGTATATGAGCATATTTTATACAAGCCGTATGAGCATGTATACATGGCAACGCTTCCGGGGATGAGAGAGCGCACAATCATCTGTAGTTCCCTGTCTAAGACGTATTCGATTACCGGATGGAGAATCGGTTATGTGATCGCACCTCCGGAGGTGACCGACCGCGTGAAAAAGGTGCATGACTTCCTTACAATCGGGGCGGCGGCACCACTGATGGAAGCAGTTGTGGCCGGGCTTAATTTTGGAGATGACTATTATAAGGAGCTTCAGGAGCATTATACCCATATGCGGGAGGTATTCTGTGGAGGCTTAAGAGATATCGGACTTTCCTTTGTTGAGCCGCAGGGGGCTTATTATGTTATGGTTGATATCCATGAGTTTGGGTATCTGGATGATTATGAGTTTGCGGTAGATCTCGCGAAAAAGGTTGGAGTCGGAGCAGTTCCAGGTTCAAGCTTCTTTCAGGAAAATGTGCATGACTATGTGAGATTTCATTTTGCAAAAAAGGATGAGACACTGCATGCAGCATTAGACCGTCTGGCGGATATCCGAAGGAAAATGAAATGACAGTTATTGGAATATAAGAAATGGGTAGGTGAAAAACTGTCGTTTTTCACCTACCCGTTTCTTTTTTCAGCATATCTGGATACACGAATTGCTTCGTTGCGATGCAATTCCCTTTGTATCATATTATCCGAAGTATCTCTTTAATAATCCCTCAAATGCTTTTCCATGGCGGGCCTCATCACGAGCCATCTCATGAACGGTATCATGGATTGCATCAAGGTTAGCAGCCTTAGCACGTTTTGCAAGGTCTGTCTTACCTTCTGTTGCACCATGTTCTGCATCAACACGCAATTCAAGGTTCTTCTTGGTAGAATCGGTAACAACCTCACCGAGTAATTCAGCAAATTTTGCAGCATGCTCTGCTTCTTCATAAGCAGCCTTCTCATAGTACATTCCGATTTCCGGATATCCTTCACGGTGTGCAACTCTTGCCATTGCAAGGTACATACCAACCTCAGAGCATTCACCCTGGAAGTTTGCTCTTAAATCTTCAAGAATGTCTTCGCTGACACCCTTTGCAACACCTACAACATGCTCAGCAGCCCATGTCTTATCACCTTCCTGAAGCTTGAATTTATCAGCTGGTGCTTTACATACAGGGCAGAACTCCGGTGCAGCATCTCCTTCATAAACATAACCACATACAGTACATACATATTTTGCCATAATAGCGTCCTCCTTAAAAATAATAAGTGCAAATTAATTGGTAAGCAATTCTAATGTGACAATTTTTTTGCACATTCCGGACAGAGGCCATAAAACTGAACGGAATGCCCTTTGATGATTCCTGGGAATACATCAGAAGCAGCGGCATCTAAATTGTCCTGGTTATCGAGGTCAATATCCATTACACAGCCACAGCTCTTACAGAGAAAGTGGTAATGTGGTGCAGGATTGCCATCGAAACGATCCGGGCCAAGACCGGTGGAAATCTTCTGGATCTCACCGAGCTCAGTCAGTAAAGAAAGGTTACGATATACTGTACCCAAACTGATGCTAGGAAATTCTGCTTTCACATCCAGATATACAGTCTCAGCAGTTGGGTGATCATAACGATTTATCAGATTAGTCTTAATGAACTCACGTTGTCTGCTATATTTAATCATCGTGTCTCCTTTCTCATAATCAATAACAGTAATTGTTACTGATATTAATATACATAGATTTTTGAAAAAAGTCAATACTTTTGACACAAAAAAAGATATTTTTTTTCAACAACCGCATAAGATAGTAACAATACAGTGGAAAACAAGCGGGGACAAAATTGAAACGGTTTATTACCTATCTATATGACTATACGGGAGCAGTACGTGGAAAGAATGCCGGATTTATCAGGGCTGATATCCGGGGTGGGCAGTGCCGGATGGAAATACATATCCGGGGACTTGGACAATTTACCGGAGCCGGAACCGTATACCTTGTGATAGAGGATGCTGGTCTTGTGGGGGTGAAAGCAGGAGACATGGAGATTCGAAGAGGTCAGGGAGATTACGGAACAATTATAAAATGCAGTCCGATTGGAAAAACCTCGTATGATTTTGGACAGATTGCAGGAGTTGCGGTTGCTTATGATAAGGATAAAATGACAGCCTCGCGCTGGAAGGAGGACGAAAATGTGCAGCTTGCACTGTCGGATATCCGGATCTGGGAGCCGCCGCAGCTTGAGGAAGCAGTTCCGGCTGCGGAAGCAGAACTGCCCACAGCGGAGATCCGGCAGCGAGGGGAAGTGAAAGAAAAAAAAGCTTCTGCTGTCAGGCAGGAAGCCGTGGAGAAGAAAGAAGAGCTGCATGCGATGGAAGCGCAGCCAGAAACAGATAAGGCGCAGTGGCAGCTTCTGTGGGAGCAGAAGGAACCGCTTCCGGATTTCCGAAGGGAACAAGGCGGGAGCTGGATCAAAATCGATGTGAAGGATATCCGGAGCCTTCCGAAGAGAAACTGGTATCTTGGAAACAACAGCTTTCTGCTGCATGGTTTTTTTAATTATCATTACCTGATACTGGGAAGAGAGATGGAGGGTGGGAAGGAACGGTGGTATCTTGGCATTCCGGGCTTTTACCAGCAGCAGGAGCGTGTCATGGCAACGATTTTCGGATTCCCGGAATTTTTCAACAGCCGAAATGGCAGTGAGCCATTTGGCTATTGGATTCATTCGATCGAGATCAAATAATGGAAAAGGAAAAGCAGTCAGAGAGTATTTCTGACCAGACTGTATTGCAAATGATCGCGCCAGTATCCATGCAGAAGCAGATAGGAACGGGCGGTACCCTCTAAGACAAAGCCACGGGATTCCAGTAACCGGATGGATGGGGCATTGTCAGGGAGTACATAAGCAGTAATGCGGTGCAGATTCAGTTCATCAAACATGATCTGAATTCCCTTTTTCAGAGACTCCGAGGCATAGCCATAGTGCCAGAACAAGCTGGAGAATTTATAACCAACCTCACAGCTTGAATAAAAGGAGCCACAGATATTATGGAAGCAGATTGTGCCAATGATCACATCCGGATGATCCTTTAAATAAACGTAAAAACGGATATTCTGCATCCGGAAAGCAAGATTATATTCGCATTTCAGGATTGTGCGCTGATGTTCGACGGTATAGAACTGTGGAACACGGTCTGGTTCAAATTTCTCAAAAAGCTCGCGGTCGCGCAGGTAGAAATCAAGTACCTGTGTGGCCGCGTCTGGTTTTACAATGCGTAGGATCAGACGGTTCGTTTCATATTCAAAAAGCATAGCTGTCTTCTTTCTTTTTCTCAAAAAATCATTATAATAACATTATAAGTTTTTTAAAGGGGAAAGTCTATGACACAGGATGAAAAATATATGAAAGAAGCCATCCGGCAGGCAAGGAAAGCATATGCACTCGATGAGGTGCCGATTGGCTGCGTGATCGTGCAGAATGATAAGATTATTGCGCGGGGATATAATAGAAGAAATACAGATAAAAATACGCTGGCACATGCCGAGCTTTCTGCGATCAAAAAGGCAAGCAAAAAGACCGGGGACTGGAGGCTTGAGGATTGTACGATGTATGTAACGTTAGAGCCATGTCAGATGTGTGCAGGGGCGATCGTGCAGTGCCGCTTAAAGCGGGTTGTGATTGCTTCTATGAATCCCAAGGCGGGATGTGCGGGATCGGTCTTAAATCTTCTACAGATGGCACAGTTTAACCATCAGGTAGAGATTATAAGAGGGGTGCTGGAAGAGGAATGTGCGCTTATGCTTTCTTCTTTTTTCCGGGAGCTTCGGGAACGCAAGAAAGAGAAGAAGCGTGCAGAGGGCGAAAAGAAACGTCTGGAAAGCGAAAAAAACAGGTAGAAATATTGACAATCATACCAGTTATAGATTATACTTAAGTCTCCGAGCAGCCGGGGTGGTAGCGGTACCTTGAACCAACAATCCGCTATAGTTGGGGTGATGTCTTGTAGAGGATTATTGGCGGTAGAGCCGCCCTTCATAAGTGGCGTTGATGTCTGGGTCTTACGCAACAGGTCTCCGTGAACCGGGTCAGGATGGGAACATAGCAGCCCTAAGCGGAATCGCCTGTGTGCCGTGAGGGCGCCTGGGCTGAGTTAACTGTGAAGGTAACGTCTATTGTCGTAATTCGAAGCGGGACGCTCGGTTTTTTTGTTTTGTTTCATGAAAAAGGAGGAATTTAGCATGAAAAAGTTTGGTATTAAGGAAGTTGTTGCTGCCGGTATCGGAACAGCACTGTTTATCGTGCTGACAGAAGTACAGATTCCGATCGGATTTATTCCGAACACATCATTGCAGGTAAGAGCTGCGCTTCTTGCATTTTTATCTGCAGTTTACGGACCGGTTGTTGGAGGCATCATTGGATTTGCAGGACATGCACTCGGTGATGCGTTATTCTATGGTTCTGTATGGTGGAGCTGGGTATTTCCGGATGCATTATTCGGAATTATTATGGGTCTGTTTGCAAAGAAATTTGCAATTAAAGAAGGTGGCTTTGAAGGTGGAAAGATCGCATTATTTAATGTTGTACAGGTGATCTCCAATGCAGCAGCATGGATCGTTCTTGCGCCTGTGCTTGATATTGTCATGAATGCGGAGCCAGCCAAGAAGGTTTTTGCACAGGGTATCTGTGCATGGATTGCAAACGTGATCATCATTGCAGTTCTTGGAACTCTTCTTGCAGCCGGATATACAAAGATTGGGGCAAAATCTTCAAGCCTTGAGAAAGAAGACTAAGGTTACAGATTAAGCGTTAAAGGAAATATTATGGAACCTATTATTGAATTTAAAAATTACTCTTTTAAATATCGATCACAGGTGGAGCCAACGCTCCGGGATATCAATCTTTCGATTTATCCCGGAGAAAAGGTTCTGATCATCGGACCATCCGGGTCAGGGAAATCAACCCTTGCGAATTGCATGAACGGACTGGTCCCTTTTTCATTTACAGGGGAGAGTACCGGGACATTAAAGATCAAAGGGCAGAATCCGAAGAAGCTTGGAATCTTTGGGCTGTCAAAGATCGTTGGAACCGTGCTTCAGGATACGGATGGACAGTTTATCGGACTTACCGTTGCAGAGGATATTGCATTTGCACTGGAAAATGATTGTGTTGCTACGGATGAGATGCACCGCATGGTAGACGGTGTGGCAGAGGTCGTGGATGTGAAAACTCTTCTTGACCATGCACCGTCAGAGCTGTCAGGAGGACAAAAACAGCGTGTATCTATGGCAGGTGTTATGATTGATGATGTGGAAGTGCTTTTATTTGATGAGCCGCTTGCCAATTTAGATCCCGCAACCGGGAAACGGGCAATCGATCTGATTGACCGCATCCAGAAGGAGCAGAAAAAGACCATCGTTATAATCGAGCACCGCTTAGAGGATGTTCTTTATCGGGATGTTGACCGGATCGTGGTTGTCGGAGATGGGACAATTGTCTGTGATCTGACACCGGACGAGCTGCTTGCCGGGGATATCCTGATGAGAGAGGGAATCCGGGAGCCGCTTTATGTGACTGCATTAAAGCATGCCGGCTGTAAGATCCAGCCAAAGGATCATCCACAGCATGTGGATACGATGCAGTTTGAACCGTATAAAGCGCAGGTACAGTCCTGGTTTGCAAATACGGTAAAGGAGAAGCCGGAAAATACGAATGAAGCCGTGCTTTCGATTGAAAATCTGAATTTCTCTTATCAGAGTGGGCAGACGGTTTTAAAGAACATGAATCTCTCGGTGAAAAAGGGAGAGATGATGGCAATCGTCGGCAAAAACGGAGCAGGAAAGACAACACTTTCCAATCTGATCTGTGGATTTTTAACACCGGACAGTGGAAAAATCCTTCTAAACGGTGCAGATATTTCTCCGCTTTCCATTAAAGAGCGCGGAGAAAAAATCGGAATGGTCATGCAGAACCCGAACCAGATGATCTCCAAATCCATGATTTATGATGAGGTTGCACTTGGACTTCTGGTGCGGGGGGTTCCGGAAGCAGAAATCAAAGAACGGGTATTTGAGACATTAAAGATCTGCGGTCTGTATCCGTTCCGCAACTGGCCGGTTTCTGCATTAAGCTTCGGGCAGAAGAAGCGTGTAACGATTGCGTCAATTCTTGTCATGAATCCGGAGATTCTGATTCTCGATGAGCCGACGGCAGGACAGGATTACCGTCATTATACCGAGATTATGGAATTTCTAAAAAGGATCAACAAAGAACAGGGGACAACGATCATTATGATCACACATGACATGCATCTGATGCTCGAATACACGGACCGTGCCTTTGTGATTGCAGATGGAGAGCTGATTGCGGATGATACCCCGGCGGAGATTCTTACGAATGATGAGGTTTCTGACCGCGCATATCTGAAGAAAACTTCCCTTTATGAGATGGCAGTGAAATGCGGGATTACACAGCCTTCCCAGTTTGTGGAGCATTTTATCAGCTATGAAAGGACGGTGCGGGAATGGCAAAGCTATTAACCTATGAGAAAAAGGATACATGGATCGACGGACTCTGCGGTGTCACTAAATTGATCTTCTTTCTGGCATGGTCGATTACCAGTATGCTGACTTATGATACGCGTGTGCTTTTTGTTATGTTTGTAATCAGTCTGATTCTGTTTCAGATTTCAAAGACGGATTGGAAGCAGGTTGGAAGTATTTTCAAATTTATTATGGTATTTATGGTGATTAACCTGCTTGCCATTTATATTTTTGCCCCGGATCAGGGCAGTAAGATTTATGGAACACGGACGGTGCTTGTTCCACTTGCCGGACATTACAGCCTGACGGCAGAACAGCTTTTTTATGAGGCAAATATCCTGTTAAAATATCTGACAATTGTGCCATCGGTGTTTATTTTTATTGTGACAACGAATCCATCGGAATTTGCAGCATCGTTAAACCGGATTGGAATCAGTTACAATATCGGGTACGCGGTTTCTTTGGCACTCCGTTATATTCCGGATGCACAGGATGATTTCCATAAAATAAAAAATGCGCAGGAGGCCCGCGGAATTGAGATGTCTGCAAAGGCCGGGTTTATGGACCGCGTGAGAAATACGGCGGCAATCATCTTTCCACTTGTGTTTACCAGCATGGAACGGATTGATACCGTGAGCAATGCGATGGAGCTGCGTGGCTATGGAAAGCATAAGAAACGTACGTGGTATCGTGGAAGAAAGCTTGCAAAGCTTGATTATATTACAATTGCTGTTACAGTGACTTTTATGGCAGCAGCATTGATCCTTACGTATTATGACGGAAATAGATTCTATAATCCGTTTGT
The DNA here is from genome assembly GCA_934359535.1 of uncultured Lachnospiraceae bacterium. Classification (GTDB taxonomy): domain Bacteria; phylum Bacillota; class Clostridia; order Lachnospirales; family Lachnospiraceae; genus Roseburia. Next base: position 2,017 of record CAKRLN010000016.1, on the reverse strand, counting down.
ATAATGGCTCTTAAGAGCAGGGGGACATCATGAATAAATACAAAATCAATCAGGGTTCGGTTATGCTTATAACCGTTGTTGTTTTGGGTACAATTCTGATCCTGTTATCCTTTATCTGCACTCAAAATACAAAAGAAGAGAACGCGATGATAAGGGTAGAACCGCAGAAGGTGGTAAGTCTTGCAGGTGGCGGAACACAGACGCAGCTTTATATTGATGCGTGCCGGAAAAAAAAGACATCACTTGCTTTTTTTACATCGCATCAGTATGTAACAGTAGTAGCAGATGGAGAAGTGCTTTATGAACGGAAGCAGACGGGTGGTATGTGGGGGCATACGACTGGAAATGTATGGAATTTTGTTGTTTTGCCCAATGATGTGCAGAAGGTATATGTGCAGCTTCTGCCATGTTATCCGGAGACGGCGGGGAACGTGCCGGATTTCTATATGGGAATTGGAGGGGAGCTTTACACAGAAATTATGAGGAGCTCACTTCCAGCATTTATGATCAGTATGCTTATTGTTATCGTCGGCATTTACATGATCAGCTATTGGCGTCTTGTACGTAAGGAAACGGATGTAGATCCATCGCTTCTGTATCTGGGGTATTTTTCCATGCTGCTTGGCTTCTGGTCTGCGAATGAAACGAATACAGCCACGCTTCTGCTTTTAAACAGACAGGCATCCCAGTTTTGTGCATTTCTGTTCCTTATGATGATGCCGGTGCCGTTTCTTCTGTTTGTACGCAGCTTTCTTCGAATGCCGGAAAGCAGGATCTGGAGAAGTCTGTGTAGAACAAGTATGTTGATGGATATGATCCTGCTGATTTTGCAATTTGCAGGTATTTGTGATTTACGGAGAGCTGTGACGGTCATTCATGCGATGATTGCAGCAGTGCTATTTTACCTGATTGGTGGAATTACCGCTAAAATTATAAAACGCCAGATGGATGGCAGGCTGAGGCTGACCTTTGTGGCGCTTGCCATCGTAACTGTAGCGACAATTGGCGATATGATCAGCTATTACAGCGGACGGCAGACATCTGGAACATTCGGAAGAACCGCTTTTCTGCTATTTATCCTTGTCCTTGGAATCGAATCAGCGAGATCGACGATTGCTGCGCTGAAGCGTGGAAGAAAAGCGAAGGCACTAGAGGAGTTTGCATTAAATGATTCCATGACTGGAATGTATAACCGGAATGCCTATAACCATTTCGTGAAACATGAAAAGATGCAGCAGTGTGAAATGATTGTTACCTTTGACCTGAATAATCTGAAGTGCTGCAATGATGTGCATGGACATGCGGCAGGAGATGTATATATCACGGAATCCGCATCACTGATTGAACGGGTTTTGAACGCTATGGGAGTTGTTACCGGATCGGAGGGGACGAGTTCTGCTGTATTATAAAACATGCCGCGTCCTGTCCGATCGAGCGGCTGATTATGAGAATGCGGCAGGAAGTTGAGCTTTTGAATCATAAAAGAATGGTTCCGGTCAATATGGATATTGCATGTGGCTATGCTTTTGTAGAGCCGGCAGATGCAGGAATCGAAGATGCGAGAAAGCGTGCCGATATGATGATGTATGAGAATAAGAAGTCATTAAAACGGCAGGCAGGAGAGATTCTTTCTGGAAGGTAAAAGAAAACATAGAAGAAGGGAAAAAGAAATGATACAGGATATTACACCACATCAATTCAGTAATTCTTATGTTGAGAGGACACCCGAAGAGGACAGCTTTGTCCTCTTTTTTCGAGAGGGAGAGCTCCTTGTAATGAAAAATCCAAAGGAACCGGAGCAGATTACATTTCCAGAATACCGGCAGGTCGCAGACATCGCAGGAGAGCTTACCTATCTGTTTACACTCGATGAGCGTATGTTTTTCCGTTCCGGGAAGCAGGGGCTGGAAGAAACGATTGCAGCAGAGGCTGTGGGAGAGCTGGGAAAGATAGAAGGGAAAGAATTGTCCTATGAGAAGCGCAGCTTTTTCCGGTCGGCAGTACCGAAGGAATATGC
>CAKRLN010000015.1 GCA_934359535.1 uncultured Lachnospiraceae bacterium | reverse complement strand
GGTAACAGCAGATGTGGAGAATTTCTCGCTCGAGACTGCTATGACCGTGGTTGCCAATGCCGGAAGTCTGGTATCCGCAGATGGTTCCTCCGATCTTTCCTCGGTGGATGATATGATTGATACCTTAACGGATGCGAGTGAACAGTTACAGGATGGTTCCAAGGAATTATCCGAAGGTCTTGATACGTTACAGAACAGCTTAAAGGATTTTTCAAGTGGAATGAACACGTTGTCTGGAGGAATCAAGAGCTATACCGATGGTGCCAAGACGCTTGGCGATGGAATTACGACATTGAAAAATGGAATGGATTCCCTTGCAGGAAGCGCACCGGCACTTGTCGATGGAGTTAATCAGCTGAAAGCTGGAGCTTCCCAGGCATCGGATGGAGCAGGCCAGCTTGTTGCAGGCTATGAAGGCTCATCCAGCCAGACCGGACTTGTTGATGGCGCAAAGGCACTTGCAGATGGTGCGGCGCAGGTTGCAAGCGGAGCAGCAGCATTACAGGATGGCGCTTCCCAGTTGAAAACCGGAAGTGAAAGTGCGGTAGCAGGAGCAGGCCAGCTTGTGGATGGAATTGCAGATTTACAGGCAGGAACCAATCAGGTTAAGGATGGAAGTGCACAGGTTGCAGAAGGGGCAAGTGCCCTGGCAGATGGAACCCAAAAGGTTTCCGATGGAGCGGGTCAGGTTGCGGATAATGCGAAACTGTTGTCTGAAACAGTAGATGCCAAAATTCCTGAACTGAAAGCATTAATTAATAATATGATCGCATCCCAGATGGATGATAATACAATCGTCTTATTAAAAGCAACAGGATGTTTAGATGGAGATACAGTAACAACAGATAATATTCAGACGGTATATGAGCATGTATCTGGGGATAAGAAGGAGATCGTTCTTGGTGCGCTTACAAAGACATTAATGGGAATGGGACTTGATCAGGAAAAAGCAGCTCAGACTGCACAGAAACAATATGAGACTTTAGCAGGATCTTTTGCTACAGCGAATTCGGCAGTTGATACATTAACCCAGTTGTCTCAGGGAATTGGAGCATTGGCAGATGGAGCAGGTCAGGTTGCAGACGGAGCTTCCCAGGCAAATACCGGAGCACAGGGATTAAAGGATGGAAGTGCCCAGGTGGATGCAGGCGTTGGAGCACTTCAGGATGGGGAGACAAAATTAAAAGCCGGAGCAGATGCCTTATCAACTGGATTAGCACAGTTAGACGCAGGCGTAAAGAGCTTATATGAAGGTGCATTTACCTTAAATGCAGGAGCTTCACAGGTAAGCAGTGGTGCAAATACAGTAAGCAGCGGAGTACAGAAGGTATATAACGGAACCAAATCACTTGCATCCGGAATCAGCCAGCTTGACGTTGGACTTGGCACTGTGACATCCAAGATGCCAGAGCTTACTTCTGGAATCAGCCAGCTTGTAAACGGTGCAGGCCAGCTTAAGACAGGAGCTGATACCCTGGTATCCAACAATGATACGTTAAATTCCGGAGCATCCCAGCTTGTAAATGGAACATCCCAGATCGTTGATGGTGTGAATAAGTTAGATGAAGGCTCCCATACACTGGCAGATGGCATGGTAGAGTTTAACGAAGAAGGCATTAATAAAATTGTTAACGCATACAATGGAGACTTAAAGCCGCTTGCAAACAGATTACAGGCAGTCATCGATGCCGGTGAGGATTACCAGAGCTACACCGACCTTGCGGATGGCGCAAATGGAAGCGTGAAGTTTATTTATAAGCTGGATTCCATTAAGGCAGAGAAATAATTTCTGTTTTGGAATAGAACTATGGAACACAAATAATTCATAGAATTTTGTGGAAAAATAAAAGGGAACGAGTATAATGAAAGAAAAGAAATGCTCATATGAGGAGGAGAATCATGAGCTGGATTGAGAATCTACTTATTATTGCAGGGATATCCCTGGACATATTTGGCGCGATGGAGTGTCAGGGCTCATTAGTCAGAAAAGTAAATAAAAAACATCTTGCAGAAATCTGTGGGATCGTGACACTGTGGCAGCTGGCTGCGCTTTATGTCGGGCATTTCTTTTCGGATCTTATATACCGAAAAACTTCGGTGCAGAATGATGCCATGCTTGGGCGGGTGATTGGGATTGTCATCTTTTTCGGACTTGGAATCCGCCTGATGGTAAAAGCATTAAAAAATGAACGGGTAGAAGAGCATTGCGAGAATAACCTTGGAATCAGGCGTTTTGTACTGATGGTAGCAGTGACAAGCATTTATACGATTCTTGCCGGGGCAGCCTTTGCACTGCTTGGGACAAGCTTTATCGGATTGCTTGCGTTTATTATCGTGTTCAGCATTGTGGTCGTTGTTGCGGGAATGTATACCGGTTATCACTATGGCTTTGAATTTAAAAATAAGGCATATGTGATCGGAGCCATATTGCTTTGGATTGCCGGAGCAGATCTGATTATCCGCTGTGTGATGAACCTGATCTGATCTTCATAAAATCTTTTAGAATCTTTATGATTAATTTAGAAATCGAACATATTCTGGACATATTTAAGATGTATAATAAGCATGTATTCGGGAAGAAATGACCGGATATATACAATAGGGACTACGAGGTTTTAACAATTCACGAAGGTGATGGGGGTTGGGGCTTTACTAGTTCCGTCTAAATACAATTCCATGAAGCGCATGGATTTACATAATGGCAGACCGGTGATCAGGATTAGATTCCAGACACCGGTTTTTCTTGTAAAAATCAGATTTAAGATTATAATGGAACTATTCAGAAATCTTTAGGGAAAGTGCAAAGAAATTATGAGAGTTATGGTTCTGCCAGGCGAGACAATGCTTGGTGCGTTGCAGAGAGGAAAAGTGAATATTGAGGCACCGTGTGGCGGCAATGGAACGTGCGGGCGGTGTGAGGTAATGATATACGGGATCGGATGTGTCAAAGCGTGTCAGTTCAGAAAGCCCGGCATGTATGAGGTGACGGTTCCAAAGCAGGCTTCCTTTGATGCGGTGGCAGCAGCAGAGCTACTGGAAAAAGAGGAGGTTCTTCCGGATACATCCGTGTTAAGCTCCAGTGCAGCAGTTGATCTTGGAACAACTACGGTTGTAGTACATTCCTGGAACAAAGACGGAGAGCAGAAGGAAATCCATTTTACGAATCCGCAGCGCAAATATGGAGCGGATGTGATGAGCCGTATCCGTGCAGAAGAGGAAGGCTTAGGGAAGGAGCTGCAGCACCTGATTGCAAAACCGCTTGCCGAAGCTGCAGGAGACAGTGAAGTGATTGTAGTTGCAGCCAATACAACCATGGAGCATCTTCTGGAAGGGTTATCCTGTGAAGGGCTTGGAAAAGCTCCGTTTCATCCAAAGAAGCTTGACTTTCGTGAAGTAAACGGAGTAGAAATCGGAATGAACAAAAAAAATACGGTTCTGTTTCTTCCAGGAATCTCGGCGTTTGTCGGGGCTGATATTGTAAGTGGAATTTATGCACTTGGAATGTCAGATACTGATAAGGTATCGTTTCTTGTGGATCTTGGAACAAATGGAGAGATGGCACTTGGAAACAGGAACAGGCTTCTTGTGGCATCGGCATCTGCAGGACCGGCATTTGAGGGAAGTGAGCTTGCACAGTATATTTATGGTTCCGGGATTATGCGGACACTCCGCCAGATGTTAGAAGATGGGGCAATGGATGAAACGGGCCTGCTTTGTGACCGGTATTTCGAGTCCGGTTACCCGGTTCAGGCAAAAGGAAAACAGTTATTTATGACGCAGGATACGATTCGTGCAATCCAGATGGCAAAGGCGGCAATCCGTGCTGGAATTGATATTTTGCTGAAGGAGTATGGGATTACGGAAGATCAGGTGGAGACGGTGTATCTTGCCGGAGGTATGGGATATTACCTGAATCCATCCGACGCGATTGCGATCGGACTGCTTCCGAAGGAGTGGAAAGGACGTATCCAGGCAGTTGGGAATACTTCCTTAAGGGGTGCCAAAGCCTATTTAAAAAACCCCGGCATTGCCAGGGCGAAGATGGATGAGATTGCAGGTGCGGCAGAGGAAATTGTTCTTGCCACACATCCAATGTTTGAGCAGTCTTATATTGATGGAATGAATTTTTAAAAGCTATTCGCGGACATGGTCGAGTCCTTGTTCAATGATTGTCATTACATGGGAATCGAGCAGGGAATAATAGATGGTTTTGCCTTCCCTTCTGTTTTTGATCAGCCGGTTTTCCTTTAAGATACTGAGCTGATGGGAAATTGCACTCTGGGACATGCCAAGCTCGTCCGCAATATCGTAAACGCATTTTTCCCCATCCATCAGGCAAAATAAGATCTGCAGACGGGTCGGAGTTCCAAATATTTTAAATAATTGTGCGAGTGATTCAAATTCTTCTGGTGTCATGAGCTTTCCTTCCGTTTGTATGCGCGGCATGTTATAATGTTACGCATCAATACTATAAAAATATCATAAAAGCAGATGAAATGCAAACAAGGAGCAGGTATGAAATTTTTACTGATAGCGATCAATGCCAAATATATTCATTCCAATCTTGCAGTGTACAGCCTGAGAGCATGTGCAGGAAAAGAGAAGGAGCATATAAAAATTGCAGAATTTACGATTAACAATCAGAAGGATTATATTTTAGAGCACATATACAAGGAAAAACCGGATATACTGTTTTTTTCCTGTTATATCTGGAATATTGACTATGTTAATGAGATTGCAAAGGAATTTCATAAGATTTGTCCCAAAATTCCAATCTGGGCAGGCGGTCCGGAGGTATCCTATGAGGTAGAGAATTATCTTATGGAGCATCCGTGGATTACCGGAGTGATGATCGGGGAAGGTGAGGATACGTTCCGGGAGCTTTGTGAGTATTATGACCATGATCGTCATATTGATGCAGGGACGTCTCCAGAAGAAAAAGTGCAGGGACTTTCTGAAATTGCAGGGCTTGCATACCAACGCGCAGGGTGTGAAGGAGATCATGAGGAAAATGAGCCAGTATCCGTTTCCAGATGTCAGGACAACAGGGGGGAACAGGGAACTCCGATTATCGTAACAAAAGCGCGTACACTTACGGATATGAGCAAAATCCCATTCTGTTATGACAGGATGGAGGACTTTTCAAACCGCATCATTTATTATGAGAGCAGCAGAGGCTGTCCGTTTTCGTGCAGCTATTGTCTGTCTTCCATCGACAAAAAGCTGCGCTTCCGGGATCTTTCCCTTGTAAAAGAGGAATTGCAGTTTTTCATTGACCAGAAGGTGCCGCAGGTCAAATTTGTTGACCGTACCTTTAACTGCAGCCATAAACATGCCATGGAGATATGGAAATATATAAAAGAGCATGATAATGGGGTGACGAATTTTCATTTTGAAATTTCCGCAGATCTTTTGAATGAAGAAGAGCTTGCGCTTATCTCAGATATGCGTCCAGGGTTAATCCAGCTTGAAATCGGGGTGCAGTCGACAAACGATGTGACAATCCGGGAAATTCACCGGACAATGAAGTTAGATCTGCTGAAGAAAATCGTGCTAAAAATCCAGGAGGGAGAAAACATCCATGAGCATCTGGACCTGATCGCAGGACTTCCGTTTGAGGATTATAAAACCTTTGGCAGATCCTTTGATGATATTTATGCATTGAAACCCAATCAGTTACAGCTTGGATTTTTAAAGGTGCTAAAGGGCTCCTATATGTATGAGCATGCAGCAGAATATGATATCCGGTATCATGATGCGGCACCGTATGAGGTGCTTTCCACCAGATGGCTGCCGTATTCGGATGTGCTTCGGATCAAGCAGGTTGAGGAAATGCTTGAGGTCTACTATAACAGCGGACAGTTTGAGATTTCCATGAAGGTGCTGGAGCTGCTTTTTGACAGTGCATTTCAGATGTTTCAGACGCTTGGGGAATTTTATGAGCGGATGGGGTATTTTGGTATGAAGCATTCGAGAAACAGAAGAGCGGAGATTGTGCTTGAATTTTTAGAAGAGATACTTCCAGAAGAAAGGAAAGGGAAGCTTTTGGAAATGATGCAAGAGGCATTGACGTTTGATCTGTATTACCGGGAGAACTGTAAGAGCAGACCGGCATGGGCTCCGGATATGGGAGGCTTTAAGCAGATGACACATGCGTATTGCAAAAATGGAAAAATTTCCCATATCGAGCCATTTCATTACCGTTTTCCAGAGAAAAAAATAAGAACATTAAAGACGCTTCCAGAGAGGGAAGCAGAACAGGTCTGGGCATTGTTTCATTATGACAGGAGAGATCCGCTGGATCATCAGGCAGAAGTGGAGTATGTAGATGGAAAATTCGAATAATCAGAAACGTAACAGCTGGAATCAGTATACGGTTATTGATCTGGAAATGACAGGTCTTTCTGTGAAGGAGGATAAGATTACGGAGATTGGAGCGGTACGGGTGCGTGATGGGAGCATAACAGAAACCTATGGAATGCTTGTAAATCCGCATCAGCCGATTCCAGCGCGTGTTTCTGAAATCACAGGAATTACGGATGAGATGGTAAAAGAGGCGATGGAGCCGGATGAGGCGTTGAGCGGACTTTTGGAATTTATCGGGGACGATATAATTGTGGGGCAGAATGTGAAATTTGACTATAGCTTTTTAAAGCAATGGGCGGTTAATCACAAGCGTCCGCTTGCGCTTTATGCATTTGACACGTTAAAGCTTGCAAGAAAGCTGCTTCCATCGGAACAGCCGAAGAGCTTAGAGGCGCTTTGCAGCTACTATGGCATTGAACGGGTGCATGGACACAGGGCTTTGGACGATGCAGTTCAGACGCAGAAGCTGTTTGCGATTCTTGTCGATGCAGTGCAGAAGGATGCTTCCCTAAAGGAGCGGGACAAAGCGGTCTATCTGACACCGGAGCTTATCCAGTATAAGGTAAAAAAACAGACGCCCGCCACAAAGCATCAAATCGAGCGTCTGAAAGAAATTCTTACCTGTTTTCATATACCGGATGAGCCAGCATGGGATACCCTGACAAGAAGCCAGGCATCAAGGCTGATTGATCAGTATTATGCATCCTATGGCAGACCGGATAAAAAGCCTTAAGCTGTGCGCAGAAGGCAGAAGAGGAAACGCTTAGGAAAGATAGCCTTCCATGCGGTCCAGAAATGGCTTGCGGTTTAAGGCTGGAATCTGCTTTGCGGCATCAATCAGGGAGGTGAGCTGTTCGGTTTTATTCTGTTCCTTATAAATTGTGGCAAGTGTCAGGTAGATATGTCCAATGTCACAGCCGGTCGATACTGCAAATTCCAGAATCCGGGCTGCATCCTGGGAGCGTCTTTTTTCAAGAAGTTCTGTGGCATAGGCATCAAGTGCCTGCTCTAACCTGATATAATCGGATTCATATTCGGAAAGTGCTTCCAGATTAGCAGCACCGTACTGGAGCTTTAGCTCGGTATTGGTCATGCTGCCGGGATGAAACAGTCTCTTTTCTGAAAGGGTAAGGATTGTCTGGCAGGAGGGACTGTCAGCATCAAGTGGTAATTTTTCCACAGGTATGGTAATATAATCTAATTCATCTAAGTTTTTTCGTCTCGTGGCATTGGCATTTCGTTCCTTTGACCAGAAGGCTTCGTCAGCCTTTGCCTGTGCAGCATCCGATTTGCGTCGGAAATAGGCGAGAACAAGAAGAAAAACAATAAAGAGTGCGAGCATTGGAAACATAAACAAGGCTCCTTTCTAATAAAATATCAGATATAGTATAACGTATTTTTTGAACGAGGTGAACAAAATGTATAATTTTAATGGAGATCCAAAGAAAAAGAAAGCAATTGCAGTCATTGTTTTAATCCTTGCAGCAGCAATGCTTGTGACAACGGTCTTATCCTGCCTGTTTATTTAGATGAAAAGTGGACAGGCAATCTGTGAATTGTTACGTAAAAATGTCGAATGATATACGTTGTTTGGTGGATATTTTACCTTGAAAATGTATGGAGGTATGTTATAAAATAATTCGTAAGTAAAACAAACCATAGGACAGAGTCAGAGGATGTGAAATGAAAAAGATGAAGAAATGGTTACCATTAGCAGGCCTTTTTATGATAGCAGCTTTTCTGTTTCAGGCAAAAGCGCAGGTTTCGGCTGAGAGCACAAAAGAGAGTACGATCGCAGATGGTGTTCATATTGGAACGGTTGATGTCAGTGGAATGACGACAGAACAGGCTGAAAGTGCAGTCTCTGATTACATAGACAGCCTGAATAATACAACCTTTACCCTGATTGGCGCAGATGGGGCTTTTATCGAGGCCAATGCTTCTGACATGGGGATTACAGCAGATACCCAGACCGCGGTAGAAGAGGCTCAGGCAGTTACCAAATCCGGTAATCTGATCCGGCGTTTTAAGGAGACAAAGGAACTGGAAAATTCCGATGTTGTTATTGACATGGCAGTCTGTGTAGATAAACAGAAAACAGCAAACCTTCTTTATGCAAATGCCGGTTCTTTAAATATCAAAGCAGTTAATATGGGATTGAAGCGTGAAAATGGAGTCTTTACGGTCATCGAAGGACAGGATGGGAAAGAAGTTGATTATGTGCAGTCGGTATACACGATCAATGATTTCCTTGCAGATGAATGGAATGGAACGAATAATGAGATCCAGCTTGTTGTAAACGAGGTCGAGCCGGAGGGGTCCGAGGAGGAGCTTGCAAAGGTTAAGGATGTGCTTGGAACCTTTACTACAAAGTTCCCATTAAACAGCGCCGGTCGTACGAAGAACGTGACACGCGGCTGTGAGAGCATCAATGGGACAGTTGTATATCCGGGAGAGGAATTTTCCGCAGATGCAGCAATGCGTCCATATACCGAGGACAATGGATACGCACTTGCTGCCTCCTATGCAAATGGAACAACAGTAGAATCCTTCGGAGGCGGTATCTGCCAGGTGTCTACGACACTTTACAATGCAGTGATCCGGGCAGAGCTTGATGTGACAGCACGTTTTAACCATTCCATGACCGTAGGGTATGTGGATCTTTCCGCAGATGCTGCCATTGCAGGCGATTATAAGGATCTGAAATTTGTAAACAGCAGTGATGCGCCAATCTATATAGAAGGAAGTTGTTCAGGCGGAGTACTTACCTTTACAATTTACGGACAGGAGACAAGACCGGCAAACCGCAAGGTGACATTTGAGAGCGAGACACTTGAGACAATTGAACCGGAGGTCTCCTACAGCGTGACCGGAGATCAGCCAGTAGGCTATTATCAGGCGTCCTCCGCACATACCGGTTATAAGGCAAGGCTGTGGAAGATTGTAACGGTTGATGGCGTCGAACAGAGCCGTGAGGTCTTTAATAACAGTACCTATAAAGCAACACCGAGAACAGTTATGGTGGGAATCGGCGGAGCATCGCCAGAACAGGCAGCGGTTATTTCCGCAGCCGTCGGTTCGCGGGATGAGGGACAGATTAAGTCCGCAATTGGTACCGTACAGGGAGAGATTGCAGCAGCCGAGCAGCAGGCGGCAGAACAGGCAGCAGCAGACCAGACTGCGCAGGATGGCCAAAACACGGATCAAAATGCCGGGCAGCCGCAGGATGGCCAAAACACGGATCAAAATGCTGGACAAAACACGGATTCGAATGCTGGGCAGCCACAGGATGGACAGAGTACTGGCCAGACAACACAGGCCGGTGCTGTGGAACCGTCATCACAGCAGAGTACGGATCCGGCCCAGACAGCCGATCCGGCGCAGAATCAGCAGACAACCGGCCAAACGGGGCAGACAGCACAATAACAGGAGAAAAACAGGTCTATGAAAGCAGGAAAAATCCAGGAGTCCGTATTAAAACGCTCCGTGTTAAGACAATTGCATACGACAAAGCAGGATGTCCGTATTGGTGCATCGGTAGGGGAAGACTGTGCAGCCTTTGACATGGGAGAAAAGGATACGGTTGTATTGACAAGCGATCCGGTAACCGGAAGTCTGGATGCACCGAAGGAGTTTGCAGACCGTATTGTGTGGCGGGCGGTAAATAACCTTGCATCCGCAGGCTGTGAGCCGGTTGGAATATTACTTACGGTTCTGCTTCCGACTGCCGCAAATGAACCGCAGCTTCGGACTTTGATGCAGGAAATCGACAAAGCTTGCGGAGATGCCCAAATTGCAGTTCTTGGCGGGCATACCGAGGTGACAAGAGCTGTAAATGAGCCGGTTGTCACGGTAACCGGAACCGGAAAAGTGATGGCAGATAAGCTGATTCATACATCAACAGTCCGTTCAGGCATGGATCTTATTGCAACGAACTGGATCGCACTTGAGGGAACAGTGCGTCTTGCACAGAACCGGGAGAAAGAGCTTCGCACCCGTTACCCGCAGCCTTTTATTGATAAGGCAAAGAAACTAGATGTTTATATCCGCGTTCGTTCAGAGGCTGCAGTCGCCTGTATGTCTGGCGTTAGTGCTATGCACGATGCCTCAGTGGGTGGAATTTTTGCTGCTCTCTGGGAAATGGCAGAGGCATCTGGCGTCGGACTGGAAATCGATTTAAAAAAAATACCGATCCGTCAGGAAACAGTGGAGATCTGCGAATTCTTCGGAATTAACCCATATAAGCTGGCATCCGGAGGATGTCTGCTTATCGCGGCGGAAGATGGCAATGCGGTTGTACGTGAGATCGAAAAGGCAGGAGGACATGCCACGATTATCGGAAAAGCGACAGACAGCAATGACAGAGTGCTCATCAATGAGGACGAGCGCAGGTTCTTAGAGACACCGCAGACAGACGAGATCGCAAAGATTGGAGATTTAGCATGAGAGAGAAGATTTTAACTTTTATAGAGAAAAACAGCAGAATTGATTTAAAGGAGCTGTCGATCATCCTTGGTGTGGATGAGGTTTCTGTCATGAATGAGCTTGAGGCAATGGAAAGAGAACGCATCATCTGCGGTTATCATACGCTGATTGACTGGGATAAGGCAGGAATTGAGAAGGTAACAGCACTGATTGAGGTTCGTGTCACTCCACAGAGAGGCATGGGCTTTGATAAGGTGGCAGAGCGTATTTACAACTATCCGGAAGTGAATTCGGTATACCTGATTTCCGGAGGCTTTGACTTTATGGTAACGATCGAAGGAAAAACCTTAAGGGAGGTATCCCAGTTTGTTTCGGACAAGCTTTCTCCTTTAGATGCAGTGCTTAGCACCAAAACGAATTTTATTCTGAAAAAATACAAAGACCACGGAACTGTTATGGCAGAACCAGCAAAAGATGAAAGGATTATGATGTTCTAATGAGAGACCCATTATCAAAAACAATCGTAACGATCCAGCCATCAGGAATCCGTAAATTTTTTGATATTGTCAGTGAGATGAAGGATGCAATCTCACTTGGTGTTGGTGAGCCGGATTTTGATACCCCATGGCATATCCGTGATGAGGGTATTTATTCCCTGGAAAAGGGAAGAACCTTTTATACCTCGAATGCAGGATTAAAGGAATTAAAAATTGAAATTGCAAAATTTTTAGACCGCAGATACGGGCTTTCCTATGATTATAACAAAGAAATGATCGTAACAGTCGGAGGCAGTGAGGCAATTGATATTGCCATGCGCACCATGCTTGATCCGGGGGATGAGGTTTTGATTCCTCAGCCAAGCTACGTATCCTATTATCCATGCTGTGTGCTTGCAAATGGTACCCCGGTTATTATTGAACTAAAGGCGGAGAATGAATTCCGGTTAAAGCCGGAGGAGCTAGAGGCTGCGATTACACCGAAGACCAAGCTTTTGGTGCTTCCGTATCCGAACAACCCAACCGGGGCAGTTATGGAAAAATCAGACCTTGTTGCAATCGCAGAGGTCATCAAAAAGCATGATCTTTTCGTGTTGAGCGATGAAATTTATTCTGAGCTTACCTACACGGATAATCATGTGTCGATCGCATCCCTTCCAGGGATGAAGGAGCGTACGATCGTAATCAATGGATTTTCCAAATCTCATGCAATGACCGGCTGGAGACTTGGTTATGCATGCGGACCGGAAGTGATAATTAAGCAGATGTTAAAAATCCATCAGTATGCGATCATGTGTGCACCAACTACAAGCCAGTATGCTGCAATCGAGGCAATGAAGCACGGAGATGGCGATGTTACAATGATGCGTGAGGAATATAACGGAAGAAGACGCTACCTTCTGCACCGGTTCAAGGAGATGGGGCTGGAGTGCTTCGAACCGTTTGGTGCATTTTACATGTTCCCGTGCATTAAGGAATTCGGGATGACATCGGAGGAGTTTGCGACGGAGCTTTTAATGGCAAAAAAGGTTGCAGTTGTACCTGGAACAGCGTTTGGAGACTGCGGGGAGGGATTCTTAAGAATTTCGTATGCATATTCTCTGGAAGATCTGAAGGTTGCGCTTGGAAGGATCGAGGAATTTATTACAGAGCTGCGTGAGAAAAAGCAAACAGAATCAGAAAAATAATAAGAGAGATTAAAGAAGAAAAATGGCAAAGTTAAACATTGTACTTCATGAGCCGGAGATCCCGGCAAATACTGGAAATATCGGAAGAACCTGCGTGGCAACAGGAACAAGGCTTCACCTGATCGAGCCACTTGGTTTTTCTTTGGATGAGAAGCATCTGTTGAGGGCGGGGATGGATTACTGGAAGGATCTTGATGTGACGACTTATGTCAACTGGGAGGATTTCTGTGAGAAGAATCCTGGGGCAAAGATCTATTATGCGACAACAAAGGGCCGCCATGTATATTCGGATGTGCATTATGAGCCAGACTGTTTTATTATGTTTGGAAAGGAAAGTGCAGGTATTCCAGAGGAGATTTTAAAAGAAAACCCAGATACCTGTGTGCGCATTCCGATGATCGGGGAGACACGTTCCCTTAATCTGTCAAATTCCGTAGCAATCGTGCTGTATGAGGCTCTGCGCCAGAATCAGTTTGATCATATGAAATTAGAAGGTGAGCTTCATCGTCTGAGCTGGGAGGACTGATATGGGAATCATTAAAGCAAGTAAATTAGTGCATGAATATATCCGAAGAGACGAGGAAGGAAATGTTTCTGCGATCACAACGGCGCTTGACCACGTAGATCTGGATGTAAAGGATGGGCAGTTCATTGCAATTCTTGGACATAACGGTTCAGGAAAATCAACGCTTGCCAAGCATATCAATGCACTGCTTTCTCCAAGTGAGGGATCGCTCTGGGTGGATGGCATGGATGTGACGGAGGAAGGAAATATTCTTTCCGTCCGTCAGACTGCCGGAATGGTATTTCAGAATCCGGACAACCAGATCATTGCAAGTGTTGTGGAGGAGGATGTTGGATTTGGACCAGAGAATATCGGAGTTCCGACCGAAGAAATCTGGGAACGCGTGGATAAAAGCCTAAAGGCAGTTGGAATGACAAAATTCCGGAAGCATTCTCCAAATAAGCTCTCCGGGGGGCAGAAGCAGCGTGTGGCAATCGCTGGTGTTGTTGCGATGGAGCCAAAATGTATTGTTTTTGATGAACCGACGGCAATGCTTGATCCAAATGGACGCAAAGAGGTACTTCATACGGCACATGAGCTGAACCGGGAAAAGGGTGTTACAATTCTTCTGATTACCCATTACATGGAAGAGGTCGTCGATGCGGACTATGTATATGTCATGGAGAAGGGGAAGGTTGTCATGCAGGGAACACCGCGTGAAATTTTCTCGCGCGTGGATGAGTTAAAGGAGCATCGCCTGGACGTTCCGCAGATTACACTGCTTGCAGATGCGCTCAGGAATGCAGGGCTTGATATTCCGCGTGGAATCCTGACAAGAGAAGAGCTTACGGACTGCATTTTAAAATGCCGGAGGCACGGATAAGCCAGTACGAGAAAGGGAACGGAAAATGCCAATTATTTTAGACCATATCAATTACAGCTACAGTGATGGAGCGGATTACCAGATCCAGGCACTGAAGGATATTAATTTAAAAATTGAAGATGGGCAGTTTATCGGAATTATCGGTCATACCGGTTCCGGTAAATCAACACTGATCCAGCATCTGAATGGACTGATCCGGGCAACCAGTGGTACGATCTATTTTAATGGAGAGGACATTTATGCGCAAGACTATAATATGAAGGATCTTCGCAGCCAGGTAGGACTTGTATTCCAGTACCCGGAGCATCAGCTGTTTGAAACAACGATTTTTGACGACGTCTGCTTTGGACCAAAGAATCAGGGACTGGACAAAAAAACGGTGCAGCTACGCGCATTTGAAGCACTTCATAATGTGGGGTTTCCGGATGAACTGTTTTATCAGTCACCGTTTGAGTTATCCGGTGGACAGAAAAGAAGAGTTGCGATTGCCGGCGTACTTGCAATGAAGCCACAGGTGTTGATTTTAGATGAGCCGACAGCGGGCTTAGACCCGGCAGGACGGGATGAAATTCTTGGATTGATTGCAAAAATGCATAAGGAGCTTGGGATTACAGTTATTCTCGTGTCGCACAGCATGGAGGATGTTGCGCAGTATGTGCAGCGTATCATTGTGATGAACAGCGGACAGGTTATGCTTGACGGAGCACCGAAGGAGGTATTCCGCCATTATAAGGAGCTTGAAGCTGTCGGACTTGCTGCACCACAGGTCACGTATCTGATGCATGATTTAAAGGCGCATGGCCTCGATGTGGAACTGGATGCAACAACCGTTGAAGAGGCGGAAAAGAGTATTCTTGCCGCTCTGGCAAACTGATACAGGAGAAAAAGATAACATATGATTCGAGATATTACGATAGGCCAGTATTATCAGGCACAATCGCCGATCCATAAGCTGGACCCACGGGTAAAATTATTTACAACTCTGATTTATATTATTGCACTGTTCTGCTTTAAGGGCGTGCTTGGTTTTGCGGTTATTACGCTTGGACTTGCCGCAGTCATCCGGCTGTCCAAGGTTCCGTTTTCCTTTATGGTAAAGGGACTGAAAGCGATCGTTGTGTTACTTGGCATTACAGCAGCGTTTAACCTGCTCTTAACTCCGGGGGAGGTAACACTCTGGAAATGGGGAGTATTTCAGATCTCTGATACCGGTATCAAAAATGCTGTGCTTATGATGATCCGTCTGATCTATCTGATCATCGGAACGTCACTTATGACACTTACTACTACGCCAAACCAGTTGACGGATGGCCTGGAGAAATCGCTTGCACCACTCAATAAGCTCAATGTTCCGGTACATGCAATCGCAATGATGATGTCAATTGCACTGCGTTTTATCCCGATTCTTATTGAGGAGACAGATAAGATCATGAAAGCGCAGATGGCAAGAGGCGCCGATTTTGAAAGCGGCAATCTGATCCAGAAGGCAAAGGCGATGGTTCCCCTTCTGGTGCCGCTTTTTGTATCCGCATTCCGGAGGGCAGATGATCTTGCAATGGCAATGGAAGCACGCTGTTATAATGGTGGAGAGGGTAGAACGAAGATGAAGCCGCTCCATTATCAGAAAGAGGATCGCCTTGCATATGGCATCGTGCTTCTTTTTCTTGCAATCGTGATTGCAGCAAGGATACTGCTTCCATTTCCGATGTAAATAAGGAGGCAGGCATGAAGCGTGTAAAAATGATCGTTGCATACGATGGTACGAACTATTCCGGCTGGCAGATCCAGCCGAATGGTGTGACCATCGAGCAGAAATTAAATGAAGCACTCTCAGCCCTTCTCGGTGAGAGTATAAAAGTAACCGGCGCAAGCCGGACAGATGCAGGGGTTCACTCACTTGGGAATGTCTGCATTTTTGATACGGAGACAAGGATGCCGGCTGAGAAGATCTCTTATGCAGTCAACCAGCGTCTGCCGGAGGACATCGTTGTGCAGGATTCCTGTGAGGTTGCACCGGATTTCCATCCGCGTTTTTCAAAAAGTAAAAAAACATATGAATACCGCATTTTAAACCGGAAGTTTAGGATGCCGACAAGACGGCTGGATACCTATTTTTACCATTATGAGCTTGATGTTTCAGCGATGCAGCGCGCAGCCGAATATCTGGTCGGGGAGCATGATTTTAGAAGCTTTGCCTCCGTAAAAATGCAGTCGGAAACCTCTGTCCGCACAATCTACAGCTGCAATGTGGATAAGTCCGGCGATATTATCACAATCCGTGTAAAAGGCAATGGATTTTTATATAATATGGTGCGCATCATTGCAGGAACCCTGATCCGGGTGGGGGCTGGTGAGATCAGCCCAGAGCAGATTTTGGATATTCTGGCAGCAAAAGATCGCTCGGCAGCGGGACCGACTGCTCCAGCGCATGGACTGACAATGATCGGTCTGGAGTATGAAGCCAGCCTTCTTGCACAAGCAATTAATGTAGGGTAAAAAAATATGATCTTTCCGTGCGTGCTTGAGCAATTCCTCAATTTGAAAAATAAAAATATAAGAATTATGTATCTGCGAGGATGGTAACAAAGAGTACAAAGAACCATTTTTGCAAAATTGTGATACATTGGAAATAACTTTTTTCTATCGTTAACTGTCAAACTATCGGGATCTGTAACGAAAATCGCAAAAACAGCTTGACACACAGGGGAGCGTGTACTATAATATATAAGTCTGTGAATAGTAAAGAAATGCAAGCCAAAGCCCCGGCAAGCATTTTGACTATAAAGTATGATCGAGCAGAGCGGATAGCGTCCGGACATACGAGATCACGCGAGCTCAATTATCAGTTATTGTGAATCAATCAAGGAGGAGAACCAATGAAAACATTTATGGCTAGTCCTGCTACAATCGAAAGAAAATGGTATGTAGTTGACGCTGAAGGAATGACATTAGGACGTTTAGCATCTGAAGTTGCTAAAGTATTAAGAGGAAAGAATAAACCAATATTTACCCCACACATTGATACCGGTGATTACGTAATCGTAGTAAACGCTGAGAAGATCAAAGTTACAGGTAAGAAATTAGACCAGAAAGTTTACTACCATCATTCAGGCTATGTAGGTGGCTTAAAAGAGACTACTTTAAAAGAAATGTTAGCAAAGCATCCAGAAAGAGTTATCGAGTTTGCTGTTAAAGGTATGCTTCCAAAGGGACCTTTAGGACGCGAGATGTATACAAAATTATTCGTATACGCTGGACCAGATCACAAGCATGCAGCTCAGAAGCCAGAAGCTTTAACATTTTAATTAAGGAGGTAAATGACATTGGCTAATACAAAGTATTACGGAACCGGAAGAAGAAAATCATCTGTTGCCAGAGTATATTTAGTACCAGGAA
>CAKRLN010000014.1 GCA_934359535.1 uncultured Lachnospiraceae bacterium | reverse complement strand
TTGCCGGAGATGGAAAAGTCGGTGCAGCAATTGCCCGCCAGCTCTCCACCGAAGGGTATGACCTTACCCTGATTGACTCTAAGGCTGAGGTGCTTGAGAATACGCTCGATCAATACGATGTCATGACAGTGACCGGTAACTGTGCGACCATGAGCATTTTAGAGGAGGCTGGAATTGAAGAAGCCAAGCTTCTGATCGCCGCAACAAGTGCAGACGAGATCAACCTTCTCTGCTGTATGACCGCACACACCATGAACCCGGACATTCATACGATTGCCCGCATCCGTAATCCGGAATACTATACCCAGATCTACAAAATGCGTAATACCTTTGCGCTGTCTCTCGCAGTCAATCCGGAGAAAAAGGCTGCCCATCAGATGGAGCGCATTTTAAAATTTCCAGGCTTTTTAAAGCGGGAATCCTTTGCAAAGGATCGTGTTGAGATTGTAGAACTGCGCATTGATGCAAAAAGCAAGCTAAACAATGTCATGCTTGCTGACCTTGGCTCGATCATTAAATGCAAGGTGCTTGTCTGTGCGGTTCTGCGGAACGGACAGGCAATCATGCCGGATGGAAATTTCATATTTGAAGAGAATGACCGTATCTTTGTAACCGCACCGACTAATGTACTTGCCACGCTGCTTAAGAATCTCGGTATCATTACCCACAAGGTCAGCCGCGTTATGCTTGCCGGAGGCGGCCGTGTCGGCTATTACCTTGCGGAAAGCCTGCTAAAAACCGGAATCCATGTGCAGATCATTGAAAAAGACCTTGCACGCTGCGAGGAGCTTTCCGCCCTTCTTCCAAGTGCGGATATCATCTGCGGTGATGCCAGCAGCCACACTCTTTTAGAAGCAGAAGGTGTCAAAGAATGTGATGCCTTAATTTCAATGACCGGAATCGATGAGATCAATATCATCATTTCCCTGTATGCGAACGAGCTTGGCATTCCACACATTATCACAAAGATCGGCCATTCCGAAAACTCGGCTATTTTAGACCATCTTCCGGTCGGCAGCGTCATCTGTCCAAAGGATCTCTGCTGCAATGCGATCGTCCGCTATGTACGTGCGATCAAAAACCAGTCTGGTGCTGCAGTATCCATCCATTCGATCGCAAATGGTCTTGCAGAGGCAGTCGAATTTGTTGCAGATTCCCATACCATGCACTGTGGTATCCCGCTTAAGAATCTGCATCTGAAAAAAGGGACTCTTATCGTATGCATCTCGCACAACGGCAAAACCGAGATTCCAAACGGAGATTCCTTCTTTGAATCCGGGGATACTGTCATTGTTGTTGCCGAGGCGAACCGTATCCTGCTTCAGCTGAATGACATTTTTGAATAGAGGAGCTGACTATGAATTACAAAAAAATCAACCGTTTTCTATCCGGAATCCTGATGCTGGAGGCTGTGTTTATGCTTCCAGCAATGTTAATCTGTCTCTATGACTCCGATGTACATGTGGCTCTCTGCTTTCTTGTATCCATTGCTGTCGCGCTTGTTTTCAGCGGGCTCCTGATGCTTTTAAGCCATCGTCCATCCACCGGCTTCCATTCGCGTGAAGGACTGGTCTGTGTATCCTTAAGCTGGATTCTTATGAGTCTTGTCGGATGCCTGCCGTTTTATTTTTCGAGGCAGATCCCATCCTTTATCGATGCGCTCTTTGAAATCGTATCCGGTTTTACAACGACCGGAGCAAGCATCATCCCCAATGTAGAGGTTCTCTCCCGCGGACTTTTGTACTGGCGCAGCTTCAGCCACTGGATCGGCGGCATGGGTGTTCTTGTGCTTCTTATGGTCTTTATCCCAAAGAGTGATCATAATACCGGCTCGACGATCCATCTGCTCCGTGCCGAAAGTCCAGGGCCTACCGTTGGAAAGCTCGTCCCACGCATGAAGCAGACAGCACTGACCCTTTATGGAATCTATATGGGACTGACCATTTTAAACTTCTTCTTCCTGCTTGCCGGAGACATGCCGCTTTTTGATGCCGTATGTACCGCGCTTGGAACTGCCGGAACCGGAGGCTTTGGTATCAAAGCCGACAGTATTGCAGGCTACAGCCCTTATTTGCAGAACGTAACCACGATTTTCATGCTTCTTTTCGGTGTGAACTTCAGCTGTTATTATCTGCTTTTGACAAGGCACTTTTTCAATGTCTGGAAGGATGAAGAGCTTCGTGCATACCTTGGTGTCTTTGCCGCATCGACTGCACTCATTACCTGGAATATCTACCATATGTATTCTGGAATCCATGAAAGCCTGCGCCTTGCAGCGTTTCAGGTCTCTGCGGTCATGACAACGACCGGATTTGCAACAGCCGACTTTGACCAGTGGCCAAGCTTCTCAAAGGGGCTGCTCTTATGTCTGATGTTTATCGGTGCAAGTGCGGGCAGTACCGGAGGCGGATTGAAGTTCCAGAGACTTCTTCTGCTTCTTAAAAACCTGCGCAGAAATATCCACCAGACACTGTACCCAAATAAGGTACAGGTTGTACGCATGAATGGACAGCGTGTAAGTGAAAAGGTATTAAATAATACCAACCTGTATCTGATCGGTTATACCCTGATCATTGTATTCAGTTTTCTTATCGTATCACTGGATAACTTTTCCATGACAACGAATATCGCTTCCGTAATCTCCTGCTTCAATAATATCGGACCAGGCTTTGAAGCAACCGGTCCTGCATGTAACTATGCGGGCTACAGCGTCTTATCAAAGCTTGTTTTAATCTTTGATATGCTTGCCGGAAGACTTGAAATCCTTCCGATGCTTGGCATGGTCAGCTTCAGCACCTGGAAGCGCAAATAAACAAAAAGGAATCCTCCCCGGAGCATCGCCTCCGGGGAGGATTTAAGTTACAGAGAATTTTTCATCATTTAATCCCCTTGAAAAAAGCGCTAGGTTAGTCTATCCTAACCTTGTGTAAATCATTCGAGACTCCAAAGCTGGAAGGTAGCTGCTTCCGGCGGAGCTCTCTTTTATCCATGCATAGCTGGACAATTGCGAAACTCACAAAAAGTAAATTTTGGAGAGTTTCGCAAATGCCTAAAATAAATAAGAAAAAGAAGGAGAATACTGATGAATTATCTGGAAATTGAAAAAGTAACTGGGAGAGAAATTTTAGATTCAAGAGGAAACCCGACTGTTGAAGCCGAGGTCACACTTGCCGATGGAACCGTTGCACGCGGAACTGCCCCTAGTGGTGCATCAACAGGCGAATTTGAAGCACTGGAGCTTCGCGACGGAGACAAAGGCCGCTATCTTGGAAAAGGTGTTACAAAAGCCGTGGAAAATATCAACACGATCATCCGTGACGCCATCGAAGGGCTTGATGCCTCCGATATCTATGCCATAGACAAGGCTATGATCGAAGCAGATGGAACAGCAGACAAGTCAAAGCTTGGAGCCAATGCCATCCTTGCCGTATCAATTGCCTGCTGCCGTGCTGCTGCCACCTCCCTTGATCTTCCACTCTACCGGTTCCTTGGCGGCGTATCTGGAAACCGGCTGCCAGTACCAATGATGAATATCGTAAACGGCGGCTGCCATGCCTTATCCTCCGGGCTTGACGTACAGGAATTTATGATTATGCCGGTCGGGGCTCCTTCCTTTAAAGAATGCCTGCGCTGGTGTGCGGAGGTATTCCATGCGCTTGCATCCATCTTAAAGGAACGCGGACTTGCAACCTCTGTCGGTGACGAGGGTGGCTTTGCCCCTGCCTTAAAATCCGATGAGGAAGCGATCGAAACGATTCTTGAGGCTGTAAAAAAAGCCGGCTATGAACCTGGACGCGATTTCCGCATCGCAATGGATGCTGCTTCCTCCGAATGGAAGAGTGAAAAAGGAAAAGGCTTCTACAAGCTTCCAAAGGCTGGGACGGAATATACTTCCGAGGAGCTGATCGAGCACTGGGCTGCATTATGTGAAAAATATCCGATCATCTCAATTGAGGATGGTCTGGATGAGGAAGACTGGGAAGGCTGGCAGAAGCTGACCGCACGACTTGGCGATAAGATCCAGCTTGTCGGAGACGACTTATTCGTAACGAACACCACGCGCCTTGCAAAGGGAATCGAGCTTGGGGCTGGAAATGCAATCCTGATTAAGTTAAATCAGATCGGTTCCGTATCCGAGACACTTGAAGCAATCAAGATGGCACACAAGGCAGGCTACACGGCAATCTCCTCCCACCGCTCCGGTGAGACCGCAGATACCACGATTGCAGATCTTGCCGTTGCCTTAAACACCTGCCAGATTAAGACTGGCGCACCAAGCAGATCTGAGCGTGTTGCCAAGTACAATCAGCTGTTACGCATTGAAGAGGAGCTTGGAGAAAGCGCTGTCTATCCGGGAATCAAAGCATTCAATGTGAAATAAATCTAACATAAAATAAATTAAAAAAAGAAAAACCAATCCATAAAAGGGCATATGAACCAATTTGGTCATACGCCCTTTTTTCTATCGGCATTTTATTTTTTGTCCTGCCCCTCTGCCTTTTTCATGAGCTCAAGCAGATCTGAAAGCTCCTCCTCAGATACATGGGTATAATCCGAAAGCTCCTTTAAGGATGGTTCTTTTCCGTTTTCTTTCTTTAAATACTTCACAGCTTCATTCACAAGGGAAACCTTGCCGACTACCGCATTCTCGTCCTCATCCTCCCCGGTCAGTTCACGGATACATGCCTTCATGGATTCCCCGACCGCCGAAAGAAGCTCTTTCTCCACATCCACGCTTTCCCTGCTGCCGCACAGATCACTCAGACATAAAAACAATGCCATGTTTCCTTCCTGGACAACATCCTCAAAGCCCTCCTGCGATACTGCAAGCTTCTTTGCTGCCTCAAGCACATTTCTAAGCCATGCGTTCGAAATCTTATGGATCATGCCCTCATCACCGGATAACAGCTTCTCATACATCGAAGACAGTTCTTCCTTTGTATATTCCGGAATATCTGCAAGTTCCTTTAGGTACATCTGAAACACAGGGGAATGCGCAAGGATGTCCTCCTCACTGTTTTCTTCCTGCTTTCCGTCTGCCAAAGCATCCTCTTGTTCCTCGTTTGCTCCAATTTCCCCGGCATTCCCAGCTTCTTGCGTATCCTCTGCATCTACGTTCTCTTCTTTGTCTTCTTCCTCGTGTGGCATCAACAGAAATTCGAGTATCATATTTTCCTGATTCTCATTTAATTCCATATCTTTAAAATAAGAAAGGATGTCCTCCTTTTTTAGCGGCTCCTGTGAGGTTCTTATAATCTCGGACACCGCATGGACGGTCTCCATAAATGTATTCTGGTCTAACATATCATTTCTCCTTTATCTAACATTTTCCAACTGCAAACCGTCTCCGGTAGATTACAATAAAATAAATAATCTCCGGTATTGCAGTAATCATCCACGATACTCCATACAAAAGGTATAATGCCGTTGTTGTATGGAAGACTGCAAACACAGTATAAATCCACACGATCCGGAACACACACGAACCAAGAATCATAATGATCGTCGGGACAACCGTTTTACCAAGCGCACGCGTTGCCGCTGTTGTGCAGTCCATAAACGCGGAAATACAATAAACAAGCCCCATGACAAACAGGCGGTCCATTCCGGCATCAATAACGGCTTTCTCATTTGCAAACAGTCCAAGAAACTGTGTTCCAAATGCAACAAGGAGAAGCCCTGCGATAAGCCCTGCTGCAAACGAATATAAAAGGCAGATCAGATAGCTTTTTATTACGCGGTCACGTTTTCCTGCCCCAAGATTCTGCCCCATAAAGCTGCCACAGACCGTATAAAAAGCTGCCATCAGATCATACACCAGATTGTCTGCGTTTGCAGCGGCAGAATTTCCAGCCACAACCGTTGCAGAAAAGGTATTTACACCAGTCTGGACAAACAGATTTGCAACGCTGTAGATCATGTACTGGAAGGCTGATGGTACACCAAGCTTTAAGATCTTTCCTGCCTTTTCCCTGGTAAATTTCAGCTCTGTAAGCCGCATGCCATAGAGCTCCTTTGTACAGAACAGATCCCTTAAAAGCAGCCCGGCAGACAGATATTGTGAAATTGCACTTGCTGCCGCAACGCCACATACATCGATCTTTAATACGATAACGAAAAACAGGTTTAACACAATATTAACGACACCCGCGAGTGTCAGATACTGTAACGGCTTTTTCGTATTGCCAGCTGCACTGAATACGGCATTGCCGAAATTATAAAGGGCAACGGCCGGCATCCCAAGGGAATAAACATGCAGGTAGCTGACTGCTCCCTCTATCAGCTCATCCTTTGTATGTAACAGGATCAGCAGATCCCTTGCAAAAAATATGCCAAAGGCAAGAAGCAGAATTCCCGCTCCGAGACTAATAAGCGCTGCAGTATGGATTGTCTCGGACACATCCTTTTTATTTTTTGAACCAATTGCAAGTGCAGTCAGCACATTGATTCCACCACCCATTCCAAGCGGTATGGCAAGAAACAGCGTCAGAAGAATCGACGTTGACCCTACCGAGCCAAGCGCATAAGCACCTGCGAACTTTCCAACTACTGCAACATCCGAAATATTAAAGAGCACCTGCAGCAGATTTGACATCATAAGCGGGAGGCTCAAGAAAAAAATCTGCCGGAAAAGTCTGCCCTTAGTTAAATCATTGGTATTGCTGCTCATTTCTTCAAATCCTTACTCTATAAATATTTCTTTAAGATTTCCTCATTCATCGCAAATGGATAATTTTTCAGCTTCGCCGGATTCGAAAGGACCGCCCTTCTGTCAAGGCTCCAAAGCTCCTTTGGAATGGAAGGCTCCCCGATCAGCTTTTTCAGATAATCTGTAAATTCCTCCACCGATCCAAAACCAAGCAGATAAAGCACGGTACCAACTGCCTCCTGATCCTCATAACACCGCAGGAATCCAGGCAGGAAAAAGCCAACTGCTTTTCCATGCGAAATGCCCATCTCATAGGTAACTGGATAACTCAGTCCATGCGGCAGGCTTGTTCCGGTATGTGCGATCGCTATACCCGCAACCATGGATGCATGCATGAAATTCTCATACACTGCATCGGTCAGTGCATCCCCGCCACGCAAAAGTGCCTCCTTTGTTCTGCCCCAGAGACGCAGTCCCTCCATGGAATACATGCGGTTGCAGGGATTCGCATTTGTGTTCAGATACGACTCGATCAGATGGGCAAGCGCATCCACACAGGTGCTGACAAGTCCGCCGTAGGAGGACGTTTTCAGATAAGAATAATCAATAAATGCCACATCTGCGAACAGCTTATGTGCTATGGATTTTTTCGTGTGGCTCTTATGCAGGGTAAGAATTGCATACGGTGTCACCTCGGAACCGGTTCCGGAGGTAGTCGGCACAGCCGCAACCGGGAAAGCCTCCATCGGTGCCGCATCATAGAGTCTTTCTTCCGCCTCCGGGATAGCATCCGGGTTCTTGGCAAGCAGGGAAATTGCCTTCGACGCATCCATCGGGGAACCGCCTCCGACCGCCACAAAGAAATCCACCTCCGCCGCCACAGCAGCGGATGCCGCTTTTGAAGCGGTCTCAACGGATGGATTTTCTTCAATCTCATCAAAGATCACATAATCCTGTCCATTTTGTTTTAATGCTGCCTCAACATCCAGAAGTGAGCCATTGATACGGCTTGAATGCTTTCCGGTAACGATCATTGCCTTTGTTCCGAGCTTCTTTAATTCTTCTGCATGATTTTTCACACTGCCCTGTTCAAAAAATACCTTTGTCGGCATATATAATTTCATCTTTTTTCCTTCTTTCCTGATTTAACACCTGTTTTTGCGTATGCATGGTTGTTTTTTTATTCTGTTCTTACATACCTAAGCTGCCTGTCCAACTGCTATTAAACGGTTTCGTCCAGCTTTTTTAAGAGCTCTCCGCGCCTTGTTCCCGCAAGCAGCTTCTCATTATACTGTTCGAAGCGCGCACATGGATTTGCCGCAAGAAATACCGCAGACTCCTTGTGCATTGCAAGTCCGGTCACAAATACAAGCATCTCCTGCCCTTCGGAAAATGCATTTTCCATAAAATCAAATGCTGCCTCCAGCTGCTTACGCATCTGTTCTTTTTCCTGCTTCAAGGCTGCTGCCTGCACCGAAAAGCCTTCTCTTGCCGACTCAAAATATGTAAGCGCATCCACTGCTGCCGTCTCCATACCATTCCCGTTTTTAAGCGCTGCTCCTTCTGGTGCATTTCTCCTTAAGCTATTAAATAGCCGCGTGAGAACCGATGCCTCATTGCCAGACAGATATCCACTTTGTTTTCTGCTTTTGTAGTCATTTTCCACCTCGCAAAAAAGTGCCTTGTAGATAACTCCTGCCTCTGTTGATAACTCTTCCGGACGAACACGGTCAAGCTTTTCCTTATAATCCTTCAGCCAGCCATACCAGCGGTCTGTAAACTGTTTTTCCCAATAATAATGGAAAAAGCCCTTCATCAGGCCATCCAGAAGAAGGTTCGTCACACTGAGCCGTTCATCAAAATCCGCCTGCATCAGTCTCGCATAAATCTCCGATGGTACACTGCCCTGCAAAATGACCTCAATCCGGTAATCATCCTGATATTTGCGGTAAAGCTCAAGATATGCATAGAAATCCTCTGCGGTATCCTCTTCTCTTATAAATTCCCGGACAACCTCTTTGGTAACCGGAAGCTTTAATTTTTCATAGGTCTTCATCAGCGTGCTCAAATCCTCCCAGCCTCTTGCGGTCACAAAGGAAAGCCCATCTACCGTAGCTTCAATGCGGTAGAAATGATCCGGACGAAGCTCTAAATAGCTGAGAATGGCACCATGCACATGCGCATCCGCTGCGTACTGCTTCCACACCGAAAGGTCTGCCTCAATCTCAATATAACGCACGCGGTCCAGTGTCACCACATCAAATTCATGCACGGACCTGTTGTATTCCGGCGGATTGCCTGCTGCAACTAAAATCCATCCCTCTGGAAGTTTCTGGTTACCAAAGCTTTTGCACTGTAGAAACTGTAGCATTGCCGGAGTCAGTGTCTCCGATGCACAGTTGATCTCATCGAGAAATAAAATCCCCTCCGGCTGACCGAAATCGCGGATTCTCTCATGTACCCCGGCAATAATCTCACTCATCGTATACCGGGTGACCTCACAGCTTTTTCCATCAAACTGCTCCTTACAGATCATAGGAAGTCCGACCGCACTCTGTCTCGTATGGTGCGTGATCGTGTAGGATACAAGCCCGATCTGAAGCTCGGACGCGATCTGCTCCATAATCTGCGTTTTCCCGATTCCCGGAGGTCCCATAAGAAGCACTGGACGCTGTCTGATCTGCGGAATGGTATAGCCTCCCCCGGTGTCCTTGTCGAGATATGCCAAAACGGTATTTTTAATTTCTTCCTTTGCCTGCCTGATGTTCATACTGTCTTCCTCGTTTCTTTTCTTTTTCCAGTGCCTGCCCTTCGAAGCTCCTCCTGTTCCACACAAAGCTGCATGGCCCATGCCGGGACTGCTTCCCTTTTGCTGCCTCCAAGGAATAAAAATGCGCATGGATATGCCGGACGCTTCTTCGGATAGATGCCCTTTCCATCGGTAAAATACAAAAGTCCTCCCGGATGCGTGAGGCTTCCTTTTTCCATTAAGTGCTCTACATAGGCAAATGCCGGACGGAAATCGGTATTTCCGCCACCTGTAAGTTCAAAATCCGAAAGCAGCCTTTTTACATCGTTTTCCGACGTCACAAGCGTATCTTTTCTTACCGCATCATCACACTGAAGGATATGCACCCGGTTTTGTTTAAAAAATGCCTGCTTCTCGTTTAAAATTGCAAATGTCTCTCTAATAAAGCCCTTCACAAGCTCCCCGCTTGTCGAATAGCTGGTATCAATCACGATCACAAGCTCCCGGATGCGTTTCTCCTCCTTCGTCTCAAGCGGTTCAATCAGTGGGATATTGCCATAATGGGAAAGCCCATAGGTGTAATAGGATAAATCAAATTCATCTGCATTCAGATGGATTTCCTCCCTAAGCTTTGTGAATTTCTTCAGAAATTCCGCATAGCTGCGCTGCTTTTTTGGCGTTTTGGCATTGCTTAAGAGAAGTTTCTGTCCCAGATCTGCTTCCTTTCCCCGCTGATCCCTTTTCAACTGCATCTGCCTTGCAGCCTGCTGCCATTTGTCCTGTGCGGCAGCCTCCTTTATCATCTTCTTTTTCTCTTTTTCTTCCTTCGGCCAGAACCTGTGGTCGTCCACCGCAAATTCCGCAAGCAGACCCAAAAGCTCCTGCCTGTCTGCCTCGTCTGTTTTTCCCTGCTCTTCTTTCCGTTCCACAACGACTCCTGCATACTTTGCATAAAGCGCCTCATAAAGCTCCGCTGCTGAAACAATCTGCTCCTTTTTCATCCAGTCATAGAGCTTCTTTCTCTGAAAGCTGAGAATCCGCTTCGTACACGGCTTGTCAAGCTGATCGATCACAGATTCTACCGCCATATCACATGCCAGATTCCAAAGTATCCGCTCTCTTGTCCCACCGATCCACAGATGCGCATAAATACAGTGCAGCACCGTATGAAGATATGCCCGCATCAAAAAACGTTCATTGCTCCGGAAAACCCCGATCTGATGCTCCGGTCCGAAATACAAAAAAACGCCATCTGTTGCATAAGTCATAAGCTCTGCATTGCCACGCGGCTCTAATGCTGAAAGGGCAATGTCCAGATATGGAAGATCCAGGTAAATTTCGCCCTTCAGATACTCTATAATTTGCGCACCCATGCGCGCCTGCCATTCCTCTTGCGTTTCTGGCTTTTTTATCCGGTCATTAACAGCGGTATCAAAGCCATCAAAAAACGTACTCATCCTCATCCCCTCCCGCTGTACGAAGAAGTGCCGCACTGCCACGTAACCACCCGGTCTTTACGGCCTCACCAACTGCATATTCCCTTCCTGCCTGCGTAAGAAGTCCGCTCTCACACATCCACGCAAGCCTGCTTTCATCCTGTTTTGCCACAATCGCATGAAGCCATTCCCTCTCATGCTCCCTTAAATAAGCCTCATAGCTTTTTTGAAACTGTGGCTTTAGCTCTGCCGGAGAGCCCAGACGGTCTGCCGCCATCCGTACAAGCGTACTAACCGGCTCTGTGGAAACTGCGTTTTCGAATACACGGTCATATCCCGTAAGATCCAGTATTCCATTCGTGAACTGTTTTCTCGCACGGAACCCCTGTCCTTCCACCTGCAAATGAAAAATATGTGCCGGTCCAATCTCCTCATAGCTTTCTGAATACTCTGGAAAAAGAAGCCGCACCTCTTTTTCCATGCCATTCTCCCCGGACGGCAGAAAGACCACTTCGATTTCCGAAGTGATCTGACTCAGAAAATATGGAATTCCGGTAGCCATTCTCCAGTCTGACCGCACGACAAGCATTTCAAGACTTCTACAGTTCATCATAAAATCTCCATGGATCTCATCAAGTCCGGCACCAAACGTAAGCTTCTTTAAATTTCTGCAATTATAAAAAGCATACGACTCCAGACATCGCACTCCATCCGGCAGTGATACAGCAGAAATCTCTTCTCCTGCCACCAGATGATGCGTTCCCAAAAGTCCATGCTCCTTTAAAAACAGCTCACATGCTTTCTCCTCCTGCAATGTGAGCTTCGATTCCGGTGCAAAACAGTATGCCCCGACAACCGTTACCCTTTTTCCATCTATCATATCCGGAATGACAAGCGTATCCGACTGCCCGTATACACGTAACAGCCGGATTTTTGTCCCCGCAGATGGAATGTCGTCATAAATATAAAGATTATCCTGATAACTGATCATTCCAATGACTTCCTGCCTGTTTATTCAACTTCCTTAATCTTCCCAATATCTTCATCCGTCAGGATGTCGCCCGCATAGATCCGGTCGATAAGCTCCGCTGCATGCTCCACCGTCTCTTCATCCGGAATCATCACATAAAGCGGCTGTCCCGGTGCCGAGTAAGTAGTCTCCCGCGCACCGCTTCCAGAAACTGCATAGCTTTTTACCGTCCACTGCGGATTCTCGTTCAGCTGCATTTTCACAAATGCGGCAATATCGTCACTGTCCACATTCGTCGCAAACATCCCCTGAAGACCGTTCATAATATCCGTATAATTCATAAGAATTGTGGAACCGGATGAGATTTTTCCAATAAGCGCTGTGATCATCGCCATCTGATGACGTCCACGCGCTGCATCTCCATCGGAATAATGGTGGCGTTCCCTTACAAAAGAAAGTGCCTGCTCTCCATTCATCTCATTTGGGCCTTCGGAAAAATAAAATCCATCATCCGTCCTTCCAGCCTCGTCCACATCCACCGTAATTCCTCCAATGGCATCGATCAGTGTCTGAAAACCGGTGAAATTGATCTGCATATAATAAGAAATATCTTCGTCATAGAGCATGCCAAGTGTATCCATCGAACACTGGATTCCATAAATTCCGGCATGTGTCAGCTTATCCTTCTGCTTTCCGGACATCGAAGTTCTCACATAATAATCCCTTGGTGTATTGATAAGGAGCACCTGCTTCGTCTGTGGATTAACTGCTGCGATCAGATTGACATCACTCCGGCCCATCGAAAGGTCATCCGTCAGCGAATCTGAGCCACTGATATAAATCATAAATGGCTGCTCTAAAAACGCACTCGATGTCACATTCCCGGCTGGCTCCTCTAAGGTATTCTCCTCAACCTTCATTTCCGCATCGTATTCATAAATGATCCTTGTCTTCGTAGAAAAATCCTCATAGCTCTCCTGGTTTTCAAGCACTCCGGTATATGCCTCATTCAAAATAAGTGCATCGATCTTTCCCGAATAAAGTGCATCGATCATCTGCGTTACATATTCATATTCCGAGGTCTTTATCGTTCTACCAAGCTCTTTTTCAATGCTCTGCTGTGCCGCATTGGTATTGTCCACATCATAGACACTGTTTCTTCCAAACACTCCATTCTTTACATCGGAAAGCGACTCTGCCGCTGAATCCTCCCTCACATAGACTGCAACCTTAAAGCCCTGTGTATTCTGGTTTCCGATCTCCTGCATCGTCTTTTGGGCAAGCTGGACCGCCAAAGTCAAAGCCACGCACACAGCTACCGCAAGCACCGCGAGCACTGCCGCGATTCTTCCGTGCTTTCTCCATAAAAACACCGTTGCCACATAAAGCACCACAAGCGCCACTGCTCCGGCATAAAGGTACTTTTCCGGAAACAGATTGGAGGAATCTGCCTGATACAAAAGCAGTATGCCAGCTGCCGGCTGTAAAATCATAAGAAGGAGCTTAAAAATCTTCCAAAACGCGTTCTTCATCCGTATCCTACTTTCTTCTTAATTTGTCGTTTTTTGTATTTTAGGGAGCATTCCCCATCTTCTATTCTTCCATTATAGGGGCTTCCCTTTGTTTTCGCAATAGAAAACCATCCGTATTTTCCGTCAAAGTGCCAAAAAAATTACAGTTTTCTCGCGCCATTCGCAAAAAAACAGTTAAAAACCTCCCCATGCCAGGCATGGAGAGGTTTTTTGATATAGAATATATGAAATAGAAAGAAAGCCGAAATTTTATCCCTTGACTGCCCCAGCAAGCACACCCTCAATAATGTACTTCTGACAGCACAGGTAAAAGATTACGATTGGCAGGATTGCAAGCACAAGCATTGCCATCATTGCCCCCCAGTCGATCATTCCATGACTCTGTTTTAAGTACTGGATCGCGATCGGGATTGTTTTGTATTTATTGACATTTAAGACAAGGCTTGGCAGAAGATAATCGTTCCATACCCACATTGCCTCAAGGATTGCTACGGTGACTGCCGTCGGTCTTAAAATCGGAAATACTACCCAGAAGAAGGTCTGTAACGGATTACATCCATCGATCATGGCTGCTTCTTCGATCTCAAGGGAGATTCCCTTGACAAAGCCTGTAAACATGAATACCGCAAGTCCTGCTCCAAACCCTAAGTATACGATGACGATTCCGACCGGATTGCTTAAGTGCAGGATATTTGCAAATTTGGATAACGTAAACATTACCATCTGGAACGGTACGATCATGGAAAAGAGACACAGGCAGTACATGATCTTTGAAAATCTGCTATGTACTCTTGTAATATACCATGCACACATGGATGTACATAATACGATCAGTACCACCGCTGCTACCGTAATAAAGAGGGAATATCCGAAGC
Source organism: uncultured Lachnospiraceae bacterium (assembly GCA_934359535.1). Classification (GTDB taxonomy): domain Bacteria; phylum Bacillota; class Clostridia; order Lachnospirales; family Lachnospiraceae; genus Roseburia. The sequence goes on along the minus strand of CAKRLN010000014.1, from coordinate 3,105 downwards.
ATTCAAAAAAGTTTGTTTTTTTGATACCATTCGAATAATTTAAAAGCCCACACATTGCTTTGGCTGCACCCTGTTTGAATTTCTCAAAGCCCTCGGAAAGCGGATATGGACTGATCGAAAACGGATGCTTGAAAATATATGCCTTCCGCTTAAATGAATTCAACAGCACAATAAAGATCGGGGAGATCCACAAAAAGCTGATCACAGCAAGGATTGCAGATAAAATCCCTCCATGCTTTGCTTTCCGGACTGCACTGACTTCCTGTTTTTTTGCCATTACTGTTCTACCTCCTTGCTTGTTGTAAGCTTATTCTGTACAAGCGCAATCGTTGCAACAAGAATAAAGAAGAGGACTGCTTTTGCCTGTCCTACACCCTGCCAGCCTTGAGTACCATACATCGTGTTGTAGATGTTTAATGCAAGAAGCTCGGACATTTTTCCCGGATTACCACCGGTCAATGCAAGGTTCTGGTCAAAGAGCTTAAAGCCGTTTGTCATAGTTAAAAACGTACAGATTGTAATCGTCGGCATCAGCATTGGAATGGTAACGGATTTTAAAAGCTGCCATTTGCTGGCACCATCTATTTTTGCCGCCTCGATCAGATCTCCAGGAATATTCTGGATTCCTGCGATGTAGATAATCATCATATATCCGATCTGCTGCCAGCACACAACAAGAACGAGTCCCCAGAATGCTGACCACTGTGTTGAGACGATTGTTTTCGAATAATTAGATAAAATACTATTAAAAATCATTAACCAGATATAGCTTAATACGATTCCACCGATTAAGTTCGGCAGGAAAAATACGGTACGGAACAGGTTGGTTCCGCGGATTCCTTTTGTAAGGAGCATGGCAATCACAAAGGATACCACATTGATGACCACAACACATACAATTGCAAATAATGCTGTGTACCAGAGTGAATGAAGGAAGGTTGTGTCTAACTTTCCATTCACAAAAAAGATTTTTGTATAGTTCTCGAAGCCCGTCACTTTGAAGTCAACTACGGTTGTAAATTTACAAAACGAAAGAAAAATACCATACACGAAAGGAACTAAAAAACCAATCGTAAACGCAGCGAAGGTTGGGAGTACAAAGACCGGGAAATATTTTTTTATTGCTTTTTCCATAACGAATCCTTTCTTAGAAAGTGGGGACAGGGCACGCCTGCCCCCCGGATGTTCTTTTTTGGGACTGTTCACAGGTATCCTGTAAGCAGTTTAAGAGTGAGGCTTATTCTGCTTCATCTGCAGCAAGCTTCCACTGCATTGCCCATCCATCAACAAATGCCTGTTTTACAGCATCCCAGTCACCGCTTCCATCTGTGTATGCGGTCAGTGCAGATACGACATCTTTTCTCCAGTTATCTACGTTTGGTGTTGAGTTAAAGCTCCATGCAACGGATGTCTTTCCAGCCTCCATTAATTTGTTGCAATCCTTTGCAAATGGATTCTTTGTCTCATAGTCACCGGTAAAGGTATCATATGGAGCAGTCAGTCCCATCTGATTTGTAATCGCATCACGGCCTTCATCAGAAGTAATTACCCAGTTTAAGAAGTCTAAGGAAGCATCGATGTCCTCCTGGGAAGCTTTCTTATTTACTGCCCAGTTGTTCTCAGTTCCAACACAGAGTCCTTCGTTTTCGTCATCTACACCGAAGTAGATTGGAAGCATTCCAAGATCATCTGCAGTTACTGTATATCCATTCTCCTCATTCGTCAGGCCGGAGTATTCCCAGTCTCCGTTCTGATAGAATACGGCTTCGCCCATACCGAATTCCTCTTCTGCATTATAGGAGCCTGAGTTTAAGGTCTTTGGATCTGCTCCGGAATCCTTTACATACATATCCCATACATTTTTGTACTGGTCTAAGTAGGTTCCATCGATCTCACCCTCTCCTGCAATCAGATCACAGCCATCATCCTTGAATTCATAATAGAGCGGCATGTTTGCAAGATGTCCGGAAAATCTCCAGCTTGATCCATCATCAAGTCCTGCGGATGTAAATGCTCCGGTCAGGTCGGTTGCAAGCTCCTCGTTAATCTCATCCAGACGCGACTGGATATCGTCTGCAACTTCTTTTAACTTGTCAAAGCTATCGATCTCATCCACAGATTTGATTACTGCTTTATCTGTCTTGCAGTAGTCCTCTAAGATTGTTTTGTTATAGATGATTCCGTAACACTCATAGCAGTATGCGATCGCTGCTGTTTTGTCATTGTAGTTCAGTGTCAGGGATTTATCTGTCAGATGCTTATAAAGCTCTGTATCCTTTAAATCCAGTGTATAGTCATCCCATGTCTGTGCTGCTGCCGGGTTTCCTACGTTAAAGATCGTAGGTGCCTCGGATTTTGCCATCTCGGACTGTAATGTTGTCAGATACTGTCCATCTGCTGCGGTCAATACGGTTACGTCCACCCCTGTCTCATCCGTATAGGTTTCCGCAAGATCCTTCCAGGCCTGATCGGTCTCAGGCTTAAAATTTAAGAAATACACAGAGCCTTTTCCTGATTTTTCTGCGGAGCTTTGCGTATCCCCTCCATCAGCACTTCCACATCCTGTTGTCATTGCTGCAAGCATTGATGCCACAAGCAATACTGATACTACTTTTTTCTTCATTCTCTTTTCTCCTCCTTAATTCCACCCTTATGGATGGTAACCCTATCCTTAAAAACGTTTCTGGGAACGTTGCCGGAAACGTTTTCATGAATTGACTTCAGTATATCCTTTTCTTTCCAGCTTGACAATACTATTTTTACTTTTTCGTTAATAGTTTACGAATATTTTTGAATATTTTATGCACATTGCCATGTACCAAGGTACTATTTTTTAGTTTTATGACTGTTTTGACGATATTTTGCAAGTATCTGCAATTTTTCCATGTCAATATACCAGTGGCAGGCTTCACGGGCCATGGAAGGCTCGTTGAATGCCTTGTTCTGCCATCGCTGGCAGAACATCACTGTAAGTTGACATCAACGAAGTCGAGCGATACCTTTTGACACCCGAATCCTAATATTCTTATAGGTAATTGCGAAACTCTCCCAAATTTACTACTACATGTACTGTAAGCACAAATAACAGCAGGCACGCTCTCGCTG